>NZ_DAIOIA010000057.1:0-18288 GCF_036744435.1 Propioniciclava sp.
GATCCGGCAATGCCCGGGGACGGCTGCGCATTTAGCGTTGTCACACGGGATATGACGGGCAGTTTGAGTGCCGCGGCGAGGGCCAACGGAGTGGCAACCGCACGGCCCGCCGACGCGGGGCGAGGTCAGGCGCGGGGGCGGTGGAACTCGACGGCCACGGCCTCCCCCTCGGGGCTGAGGTGGGCGATGACGGTGGCCGCCGTCTGCAGGGGGCGCGCCGTGATTCCCAGCGCCTCCAGCATGGTGGGCAGGAGGGGACGATGCCCGCACACGGCCGTCGGCGTCCCGGAGGCGGCGGCCTCGGCGGCCAGGCGGCGCACCAGTTTGGTCACGTCGGGAAGCTTGTCCTCCCCGATCTCCTCCGACAGCACCGACCAGCCGCGGACGTCGCGATCGTTGCGGCGTGCGTACGGCTGCAAGGTCTGCACGCAACGGATCGAGCTGGAGGAGTGCAGTTCGCGGACGCCGAACGCGCTCAGGAGGGGAATCAGCAGCTTGGCCTGTTTGCGTCCTCGCGAGGTGATGGGTCGCGCCTGGTCGCGCCCGGTCCAGTGCTTGCGATCCATGGCCTTGGCGTGCCGGACGATGAGGAACGGCGTGGTGGGCCCTAGGTCGAGCGCGTCGGAGACCACCGAGCGCTCATCGGTGTAGGTGAGCCGGGCCAGAGCGGTCTTGGGTGTCAACCAGGCGACCTTGTCGACTTCCCGGTCGGCCTTGCGGCGCTTCGAGACGAGGGGCTGCGCCAGCCAGTAGTGCACGATCTTGGTGCCGCTCTTGACCGGGTAGCGGATCGTCTTGATGGGACGCCGCAGCGCCACCGTGGTATTGGTCTCCTCGAGGGTCTCGCGAGCGGCGGCCGTGGCCTCGTACTCGTCGGGTTCGAGGTGCCCCTTGGGGAGGCTCCAGTCGTCGTAGGCGGGCCGGTGGACCACCAGGATCTGACGCTTGCCGTCGGTGTCGCGCACCGTGACCGTGCCGGCCGCCTCGATCAGCTTGCGGGTCATCGCTGCTCCGTCCGTCGGCCGCCCTGGGTGGCAATTAGGTGCGCCTGGCTGTCCATGAGCGGGGAGCCGTCGGCGGCGTGGGTGCGCTGCACCCACGTGCTGTCCTCCAGCCACCATGAGGCTGTGCCTTCGTCGAAGGCGAGGTCGAACAGGGAGCCGACGCGCGCCACGTGCCGCGGGTTGGTCAGCGGGACGAGGACCTCCACGCGACGGTCGAGGTTGCGGTGCATCAGGTCGGCGGATCCGAGACCGACGACAGGGTCGCCGCCCCCCGCGAACCAGAACAACCGGCTGTGCTCCAGGAACCGGCCCAGGATGCTCCGGACCCGGATGTTGTCGCTCAGACCGGGGACGCCCGGACGCACCGCGCAGATGCCGCGGACCCACAGATCCACCGGGACGCCGGCCTGAGAGGCGGTGTAGAGGGCGTCGATGAGGGCCTCGTCGACGATGGAGTTGACCTTGATCCGTACCCCGCTGGGCCGGCCGGCGCGGGCGTGCTCGATCTCACCGTTGATGAGCCGGAGCAGACCGCTGCGGACACTGTGGGGGGCGACCAGCAGGCGGCGGTAGTTCGTCTCCCGGGTCATGCCGGAGAGGTGGTTGAAGACGCGGCCCACGTCTTCGGTCACGATCGGGTTGGACGTCAGCAAGCCCATGTCCTCGTACACGCGGGCCGTCTTCGGGTTGTAGTTGCCGGTGCCGATATGGGCGTAGCGGCGTAGCCCGGCGGGCTCGTCGCGCACCACTAGGCAGAGCTTCGCGTGGGTTTTCAGCCCGACGACGCCGTACACGACGTGGCAGCCGGCCCGTTCGAGTTTGCGCGCCCACGTGATGTTGGCCTGCTCGTCGAACCGGGCCATGATCTCGACGACGACCAGGACCTGCTTGCCTGCCTCGGCGGCCTCGACGAGGGCGTCGACGATGGGGGAGTCGCCCGAGGTGCGGTAGAGCGTCTGCTTGATCGCCAACACGGCGGGGTCGGCGGCGGCCTGCTCGACGAACCGCTGCACCGACGTGGCGAAGCTGTCGTAGGGGTGCTGCAGCAGCACGTCGCGGTCGTGGAGGGCCTTGAACAGGTCGGCCGGCTTGGAGGTCTCGACCTCGGCGAGCTCGGGATGCGTCTTGGGCAGGAAGCTGGGGTAGGCGAGCTTCTCACGATCCAGGTCGGCGACGGTCGCCAGGCCGCGCAGGTCCAAGGGTGCGGGAAACCAGAACACCTCGGCGTCGCTCACGTCGATCTGGCTGCGCAGGACGGCCAACAGGTCGTCGTGGATGTCCTCGGCGACTTCCAGGCGCACCGGCGGGCGCCCCACCTTGCGCCGCAGCAGTTCTTTCTCGAGTGCATGCAGGATGTTCTCGGCGTCGTCCTCCTCGACCTCCAGATCCTCGTTGCGGGTCACCCGGAAGGTGCTCCAGGTGACCAGATCCATGCCCGTGAAGACCTTGTCGAGCTGGTGGGAGATGACGTCCTCCAGCGCCACGAACCGGCCGCTTCCCAAGGTGACGAACCGGTCGAGGTTGGTGGGCACCTTGATCCGGGCGAACTGGCGGGCGCCGCTGACCGGGTCGCGCAGCAGCACCGCGATGTTGACCGACAGCCCGGAGATGTAGGGGAACGGGTGCGCGGGGTCGACGGCGAGCGGGGTCAGGATCGGGTAGATCCGCTCGTCGAACAGGGTGCTCATCCGATGCCGCTCCGACTCGTCCAGGTCGTCCCATTCGACGATGGAGATGCCTTCGGCGGCCAGTTGCGGCCGGACCTCCTCACGGAACACGCGCGACTGCTCGGCGGTCAGTTCGTGGATGCGGGTGAGCATCTGCTCGTGCAGGTCGCGCGGCAGGATGCCGGACGCGCCCGGCACCGCGACACCTGCAGCGATGCGGCGCTTGAGCCCGGCGATGCGGACCATGAAGAACTCGTCGAGGTTGGAGGAGAAGATCGCCAGGAACCGGGCCCGCTCCAGCAACGGGACACGCTCGGCGTCCCGGGCCAGGTCGAGGACGCGCTGGTTGAACGACAGCCACGACAACTCGCGGTCCAGGAACCGGTCGGTGGGCAGATACGGCTCCACGGTCGGCTCGGTCACGGCGTCCTCCTCCCCTGTGGTCGCGACACCTTGGCACGCCACGGTGCCGCACGCAAAATGGCTTTCCGGGGCATCTCAGGAGGCGGGCGCGGTGCCGAACAGGGTGTCGGTGTGTTCGACCTGGAACCCGGCCTTGCGGTAGAGCGCGACGGCGGCGTCGTTGCCCGCGTCGACGTACAGGATGACCCGGGTCGCACCGCCCCGAGCCAGCCGTGCGAGGCCGGCCTGCAGCAGGACTTTGCCCAGCCCACGGCCCGCTTCCTGCGGGGAGACACCCAGCACGTACACCTCGCCGGTATCGGCGTCGTGGCGCTTGGTCCAGTGGAAGCCCAGCAGCGAGGCCCCCTGGGTGGCGAGGATGAGGCCTTCGGGCTCCCACCAGTCCTCGTGCTGGCGGGCGGCCAGGTCGGCGGCGCTGAAGTGGCCTTGTTCGGGGTGGTGGGCGAACGCGGCCGCGTTGAGCGCCAGGAAGGCGTCCGCGTCCGCGTCGGTGTAGCCGCGCAGCGAGACTCCGGGAGGCACAACTGGTTCCGGCTCGTCGGCGAGGACCCGCTCCATCATGCTGAGCCCGCGGATGGGGACCAGCCCGCGCGCGGCGGCGAAGCCCTGGGCGGGTGCGCCCGTGCCGAACGCCCACACGTCGGGGGCGGTCCCGCCCCGCAGCGCCGCGAGCAGCGAACTGCCGACCCCGGCGCGGCGGTGCTGGGGGGCCACCACGATCTGAGCCGTGCGGTTGGCGGGTTGTTCTTGGGCGTACCCGATCAGCTCACCGTCTGGCTGGATCAGCCAGTGGCGGGCGTCGTCGCGGGCCAGCGCCAGGGTGGCTTCCTCGTTCAGGGGCGGGGTCGCGTCGTTGCGTTCGGCGGACGCGGCCAGGTCGATCACGGCGAGGCGCTGCTGCGGGGTCAGGCTGGTTCGGGGATCCACGAAATCACCATACGGCCTCCCCGCGCCGCGCCCCAGGGAGCCCGGGCAACCCGGTGGCAGACTGGCCTGGTGAGCGGGATCGAACTGGCTTCGCCCCGGGGCCGCCTCATCGTGGCGGCCACCGTGCTGGGCTCGGGGATGGCGATGCTGGACAGTTCGGTGGTCAACGTCGCCTTGGCCCGCATCGGGGAGGACCTAGGAGCAGGGCTGGCCGACCTGCAGTGGGTCACGAACGGCTATCTGCTGGCGCTGGCGTCCCTCATCCTGCTGGGCGGCTCGCTGGGGGACCGGTTCGGACGCCGGCGCATCTTCCTGATCGGGGTGGTGTGGTTTGCCCTCGCCTCAGCGGTGTGCGGACTCGCGCAGACGCCGGGGCAACTCATCGGTGCCCGGCTGCTGCAGGGGGTGGGTGGGGCGCTGCTCACCCCGGGCAGCCTCGCGCTGCTGGAGTCCTCGCTGCGCCGCGACGATCGGGCGAAGGCGATCGGCGCGTGGACGGGGGCCACCGGCATCGCTTCGGTGGCCGGCCCGTTCCTCGGCGGCTGGCTGGTGCAGTACGCGTCGTGGCGCTGGGTGTTTTGGATCAACCTGCCGCTGGCCGTCGTGACGGTGTGGGTCGCGCGTGCTGCGGTCCCCGAGAGCCGCCGCGAGCATGCCGGTGGACGCTTCGACGTCGCCGGGGCGATGCTCGCGACGGCCGCGCTGGCCACCGCCACCTTCGCGCTCATCCAGACCGACTCCCTGGGAGGTGGCGGCACCGTCGGCGTCCTGGTGCTGGCCGGGGCGCTCGGCGTCGGGTTCGTGCTGGTGGAGCGCCGTGCCGTCAGCCCGCTGGTGGAGCCGTCGCTGTTCGCGAACCGGGTGTTCAGCGGGGCCAACCTGATGACACTGCTCACCTACGCCGCACTCGGGGCGATGTCGTTCTTCCTGACGCTGCAACTCCAGATCACGCTGGGGTACGAGCCGCTGCTGGCCGGGCTGGCGTCCCTGCCGATCACCGTGCTGATGCTGGCGCTGGCCGCCCAAGGCGGTGAACTCGGGGTACGGATCGGGCCGCGGATCCCGCTGACGGTCGGGCCGCTCCTGTGCGCGATCGGGGTCGGCTTGCTGGCGTTCGTGGACGCGGCGGACACCGGCGTGGCCGGATACCTGAAGGCCGTGCTGCCCGGGCTGGTCGTCTTCGGCCTGGGCCTGTGCGTGCTCGTCGCCCCGCTGACCGCGACGGTGCTGGCGGCGGCCCCGCCGGGGCATGCGGGCGTGGCGAGCGGGGTCAACAACGCCGTGGCCCGGACGGGGACGCTGCTGGCCGTCGCGGCGTTGCCCGCCGTCGTCGGCGTGGGTTCCGACTACCGCGATGCGGCGGTCTTCAGCCCGGGGTATCGCAGTGCGATGCTGGTGTGCGCCGGGTTACTGGTTCTGGGCGGGGTGGTGTCGTGGCTCGTGGTCCGCACTCCCGAGGATGCGCCGAGAGGCCCGGTCAGTCGTGGGACGAGTCGGGGCTGAACCGGTAGCCCACGTTGCGGACGGTGCCGATGAGCGATTCGTGCTCGACGCCGAGTTTGGCGCGCAGCCGGCGCACGTGGACGTCGACCGTCCGGGTGCCGCCGTAGTAGTCGTAGCCCCACACGTCGGACAGCAGCGTCTCCCGGGAGAACACGCGGCCGGGGTGCTGGGCCAGGTACTTCAGCAGTTCGAACTCGGTGTAGGTCAGGTCGAGGGGGTGGCCGTCGAGGGCGGCGTGGTAGGCGGCCTCGTCGATGGTGAGCCCGCCTGCGTTCACGATGCCGGGTTCGTCGTCGCTGGCGATGGCGAGCCGGATGCGAGCATCGAACTCGGCGGGTCCCGCTGTGCCGAGCACGATGTCGGTGACTCCCCACTCGGGGCTGATCGCGGCGAACCCGCTCTCGCCGAGTACGAGCAGGATCGGCACCCCCGACCCGGCGGCATCCAGCAGGCGGCACATCTGACGGGCGCTGGTCAGGTCGGCGCGGCCGTCGAGAACAACGAGGTCGACGCGCTGGACTTCGGTGACGATGGAGGCGTCGGGCACCATCTCCACGATGGTGTGCGCGAGCAGCGCGAGCGCCTGAATGGCCGCCCCTCCCGGGGTGACGACGGCGTTGGGGCTGACCGCCAACACCCGTGCCATATGTTTTCTCCGCCCCTGTGATGCCCGCGATGATTCTACGACTTCGCCGTAGCCTCCCACATCGCAGTGTCCAGAGTGAGCGTCATGGGGCCATCGTTGACGAGTTCCACGGACATGTCGGCTCCGAAGCGTCCCTCTTCGACGTGGGCGCCCCGGCGGCGCAGGGCTGCGATGAACGCCTGGACAAGCGGCTCGCTGACGGGGCGGGGCGCCGCCGCGCTCCAGGACGGACGCCGGCCCTTGTGGACGTCGGCGTACAGGGTGAACTGGCTGATCACCAGCAGGGGGGCGTTTTCGTCGGACGCGGACCGCTCGCCTTCGAGGATCCGCAGGCCCCACACCTTGTCGGCGAGCCGATCGGCGTCGGCCTCGGTATCGGTGTGGGTGACGCCGACCAGGATGCACAGTCCCGGGCCGATGGCCCCGACCACCTCGCCCGACACACGGACGCTGGCCCGTGTGACGCGCTGCAACACCACCCGCATGGCTCTCCTTGGCTGGTCGACCGGGTGCGTCCCGGCCTCCGGCTCCCCACCCTGCCACGCCGCGCTTCGTGGAAGAAAGCGGGAGCGGCTAGCGTTGTCGGTGTTCAGGAGCAACCGCAGGAGGCGTCATGATCGACATCCCATCCGACATCAACCCCGCATTGGCTGGATTGGCCTGGTTGCGTGGCCGTTGGGAGGGCCGCGGTTTCCGCGAATGGCCCGGCGAGGACAAGATCGAGTTCGGTGTCCAGATCGACTTTGCGGAGAACGGCGCCAGCTATCTTCATTATCTGGCCCAGTTCTTCACCCTCGACGCCGACGGCACCCCGCAGGAGCCGCTCACCATCGAGACCGGGTTCTGGCGCGCCGACCTGGACGCCAAGGTGGACGTGGTGATGTGCAGCCCCGATGGCTACGCCGAGATCTGGTACGGCGATGTGCAGCCCGGGCGTCTCGATCTGACGACCGACGTCGTGGTCCGCTCCCCGCGTGCCGAGGTCGAGTACACCGCCGGACGCCGCCTGTACGGCATCGTCGACGGGAACCTCATGTACAGCTTCGACCGGGCCACCACCGAGGAGTCGCTGCGGCCGTTCATGTGGGCGACGCTGAGGAAGGCATGACTGAAGTCCGGCACACCGAGGGCCCCGACGCCGGGGCGGTGTGGCACTACGGGGATCCGCTGCGCGAGCAGCGCAAGCTCGCCGCGGGGGAGGCTGCGGTCGATCTGGCGCACCTGCCCGTGTTCACGGTGTCGGGCCCGGACCGCCTGACGTGGCTGCACGCACTGTCCAGCCAGGCGTTCGAGGGTCTTGCTCCGGGCGTGGGCGTCAGCGCGTTCATCCTCGACCCCCAGGGTCACGTCGAGCACACCTTCACCGGCGTCGACGACGGGGAGACGTTCTGGGCGTTCACCGAGGCCGGTCACCTGGAGGCGTTGCTGACGCACCTGACCCGGATGGTGTTCGCGTCCCGCGTCGAGGTGGCCGACGTCAGCGACGCGTGGGCGCTGATCGGGGGTGCGGGCGGCGTCCGCCGGGTGCCGCGCGGCGACCTCGAGGGCGAACTGGGTGACACCCGGGCAGGAATGTGGGCGTCCGAGGCGCTGCGCATCGCCGCCGGGCGTCCCCGGGTGTTCCTGGACGCCGACGCGAAGGCGATCCCCAACGAGCTGGCCAACCCCGAGGGCGACCTGCTGGGGGAGTCGGTGCACCTGAAGAAGGGCTGCTATCGCGGCCAGGAGACGGTGGCGCGCGTCCACACGCTGGGGCGTCCGCCCCGGCGGCTGACGCTGCTGCACCTGGACGGTTCGGCCGAGCGGCTGCCCGAGGTGGGCGCCGACGTCATGTCGGGGGAGAAGGTCGTGGGCCGCATGGGCACCTCGGCCATCCACTACGAACTGGGCCCGATCGGGTTGGCGCTGCTGAAACGCAATACGCCGGTGGACGCCCCGCTGAGCGTCGAGGGCATCGCCGCGTCCCAGGAGGTCGTCGTTGATCCCGACGCGGGCCTGCACGTGCGCCCAGTCTTGCGCTGAGCGGGAACCCGTCGGCCCGGCCGCTGGCTGGGCACAGGGAGCAAGGTGGATGTCATGGCACGTCGTTCTCGGGGCCCCCTCCCGATCACGAGCGTTGGTGCGATGGTTGCGGTATTGCTGATCCCCGTCGCTGTGATCGTGCCCGTCACGATGCTGGTAAACCCCTCGTTCGACCTGTCGTCTTGGTGGCGCTGGGCGTGCTCGTCAGCGTGGTCGACTACGTGCTGTGGTCGCGTCAGGTGGGCCGACTGTCTCGCCGGACGTCACCGGGGCGGGGCCAGGACGTCCCCTGATGCGTCACGCGTTCAACCTTCTAGGCTGAGCGCGTGACGCAGTTCTTCACCGAGTCGTTCCGGTCCGAGTTCGACAAGCAAACCTCCCTCATGGGGCGATTCAACCTGGGCGTGTTCGGCAAGACGGGCGTCGGAAAGTCGACGCTGATCAACGCCGTGTTCGGCGAGGAGGTCGCCGCCACCGGCATCGGCGAGCCGGTCACCCGGGATTCCCACCTCTACGTCGGCATTCATGGCACGCTCGGTCTGATCGACACGCGCGGTGTGGAGATCGGCCGCGACGACAAAGCCCTCATCAAAGACATCAAGGGGTTCGTGGCGGAGCAGCGCAAGCTACCGCTACCCGAGCAGATGCACGCCGCCTGGTATTGCGTCCGCGCCCTGGATCGGCGCTTCGAAGACTCCGAAGCCGAGGTCATCACGACGCTGGCAGCCCTCGACGTCCCCGTCATTCTCGTGTTCACCCAGGTGCCCTCCCGTGACGGCGTCCTGCACCCCGACGCCGAGGCGCTCGCCCGGCACATCGTGTCCCTGGAGTTGCCGATTGTCGGAGGTCGGCCCTTCCCCACCAACGCGATGAGGGATCCGTTCACGGATCAGCCGCCCCACGGCTTGGTGGAGTTGCTGAACGCGACCTTTCTGGTTGTCCCAGATGCGGTCCACGCAGCCCTCGCCGCCGCGCAGAAAATCGATCTGGACGCCAAAGCGCGACAGGCGAACCGGGCGATAGGCGCGGCCGTCGGCGGGGCCGCCGCGGCGGCGGCCGTCCCGATCCCGTTCAGTTCAGCGGCGATTCTCGTCCCGTTGCAACTGGGGATGATGGCCCGCATCGCGCAGTTGTACGGCATCCCGTTCGACCGCGCGGCGCTGTTGGCGGTGGCGTCCACCTCGATCGCCACGACGGCGGGTCGCTCCGCCGCGACCGGGCTGCTGCAACTCATCCCCGGCGCGGGAACCATCGCGGGCGGGGCGATCAACGCCTCGGTGGCCTCAGGGTTCACGCTCGCCATCGGGCAGTCCTGGCTGGCCGTGTGCCAACGCGTCGCCGCCGGTCAACTCGGCGCGGTCGGGGAGGCGTTGGATTCGTCCGCGGTCAAGGCGCTGTTTGAGGAGGAGTTCCGCAAGCGGGCCCCGCGGGTACGGCGCGAGCGTCCCTGATTCGCGACCAGCGCCGGGCACTCGGACGCGTCTCCCGCGTGAGCGCGGCGCGATGCTGCTCCGCCAGCGAGGCGTCCGCGGCGGTGTGGGTCCCGCACCCTCTGCGAGTGGGGACCCACACACACCGAACGGTCAGTCGCGCTTGGCGCGGTTGCGGGTACGAGCCCGCTCGTTGGCGTCCAGGATGGTCTTGCGGATCCGCACAGCCTCCGGGGTGACCTCCAGGCACTCGTCGGCGCGGCAGAACTCCAGCGCCTGCTCCAACGAGTAGTTGCGGGCCGGGATCAGACGCTCCAACTCGTCACCGGTGGCCGAGCGCACGTTGGTGAGCTTCTTCTCCTTGGTGGGGTTGACGTCCATGTCGTCGGGGCGCGAGTTCTCCCCGACGATCATGCCCTCGTACACCTGCTCGGTGGGCGAGACGAACATGACGCCGCGTTCCTGCAGGTTGAACAGGGCGTACGCGGTGACCGAGCCCATGCGGTCGGCGACCAGCGAGCCCGTCGTCCGGGTCTTGATCTCGCCCGCCCAGGGTTCGTAGCCCTCGAACACGTGGTTCATGATGCCGGTGCCGCGGGTCTCGGTCAGGAACTCGGTGCGGAACCCGATCAGGCCGCGCGCCGGGACGACGAACTCCAAGCGCACCCAGCCGGTGCCGTGGTTGATCATCTGCTCCATGCGACCCTTGCGGGTGCCCATGAGCTGCGTGACGGTGCCCAGGTGCTCCTCGGGGACGTCCACGGTGAGGCGCTCGACCGGCTCCTGGGTCTTCCCGTTGATCTCGCGCAGCAGCACCTCAGGCTTGCCGACGGTTAACTCGAAGCCCTCGCGACGCATCATCTCGACCAAGACGGCCAACTGGAGTTCGCCACGGCCCTGCACCTCCCAGGTGTCGGGGCGGTCGGTGTTGTTGACCTTGATCGACACGTTGCCGATGAGTTCCTGGTCGAGCCTGGCGCGCAGCAGGCGAGCGGTCAGCTTCTTGCCCGAGCGGCCCGCGAGCGGAGAGGTGTTGATGCCGATCGTCATCGAGATCGACGGCTCGTCCACGTGGATCAACGGCAGCGGACGCGGGTCGGCGGGATCCGACAGCGTCTCACCGATGGTGATCTCCGGGATGCCCGCGATGGCGACGATGTCGCCGGGGCCAGCCGAATCCGCCGGAACCCGCTCCAGGGCGTTCGTGATCAGCAGTTCGGACAGCTTCACGTTCTGCACGGTGCCGTCGCGGCGGATCCATGCGACCTGCTGGCCGCGCTTCATCGTTCCCTCCACGATGCGGCACAGCGCCAGCCGGCCCAGGTAGGGGGAGGAGTCCAGGTTGGTGACGTGGGCCTGCAGCGGCGCGCCCTCGGTGTAGGTCGGGGCCGGGATGGTCTCCATGATGACCTCGAACAGAGCTTCGAGATTCTCGGCGTCGGGCATGCCGCCGTCGGCGGGCTGGTTACGGGAGGCGCGCCCGGCCTTGGCTGCGGCGAAGATGATCGGGAAGTCGAGCAGTTCAGCCTGCTCGTCGTCCACGAGATCCATGAACAGGGCGTACACCTCGTCGACGACCTCGCTGATGCGGGCGTCGGCGCGGTCGACCTTGTTGATGACCACGATGATGGGGAGTTTCTTGGCCAGCGCCTTACGCAGCACGAAGCGGGTCTGGGGCAGCGGGCCCTCGGAGGCGTCCACGAGCAGCACGACGCCGTCGACCATCTCCAGTCCGCGCTCGAC
The DNA here is from genome assembly GCF_036744435.1 of Propioniciclava sp. Lineage (NCBI taxonomy): Bacteria > Bacillati > Actinomycetota > Actinomycetes > Propionibacteriales > Propionibacteriaceae > Propioniciclava > Propioniciclava sp. The sequence goes on from NZ_DAIOIA010000057.1 coordinate 11,366, forward strand.
CTCGCCGCCGAAGTCGGCGTGGCCGGGGGTGTCGATGATGTTGACCGTCACCTGGTGACCGTCGGCCATCGTGTGCTCGACGGCCGTGTTCTTCGCGAGAATGGTGATGCCCTTCTCGCGTTCGAGATCCATCGAGTCCATGACGCGGTTCTCCACGTCCTGGTTCTCGCGGAAGGCGCCGGACTGCCACAGCATGGCGTCCACCAAGGTGGTCTTGCCGTGATCGACGTGGGCGATGATGGCGACGTTGCGCAAATCAGCGCGTGTGGGCATGCAGAACTCCGAAACCTTCGGTGGATTGACGCCTCAGTCTACGCGCCGCAGCCCGCGAGCGTTAATGGTACGTGCGGGGTTCGGACACGCGTGGCGCATCCGAACCCCCGCACGGGCGATGTCAGTGGTTCTCGCGCAGCGTCTTCTCCAGGTCAGGATGCAGCGCCTTGCCGGTCTGCAGGCGCGAATGATGCCCCGACCACAGGAAGTAGATGGCCAGCCCGATGGCCATCCACACGAGGAACCGCAGCCAGGTCTCCACCGACAGGTTCAGCATCAGGTAGAGGCAGATGAGCGCCGACAGGATCGGCAGGACCGGGGAGAACGGCACCTTGAAGGCGCGCTTCAGATCGGGACGCCGGATGCGCAGCACCGGGATACCGACGGAGACTAGGACGAACGCGCTGAGGGTGCCGATGTTCACCATCTCCTCCAGCATGCCGACCGGGGTGAGGCCCGCGACCAGTGCGCAGATCACAGTGACGATGACGGTGATCCGCGACGGTGTCCGGTGCTTGGGGTGCACCTTCGCCAGGCTCATCGGCAGCAGGTTGTCGCGCGACATCGCGAAGATGACGCGGGTCGCGCCGACCATCAGCGTCAGCACGACGGTGGTGAGCCCGGCCACGGCGCCCGCCGAGATCAGCGTCGCCATCCAGCCTTGGCCATGTGCGACGAATGCATTGGCCAGCGCGGCGCTCGGGTCGAGGTCCTGATACGGGACCATGCCGGTGACAACCAGAGCGACCGCGCCGTAGAGGATGGTGCAGATCACCAGGGTGGCGATGATGCCGATCGGCAGATCGCGGGCGGGGTTCTTGGTCTCCTCGGCTGTCGTGGCGACCACGTCGAAACCGATGTAGGCGAAGAACACCAGCGCGGCGCCGGCGACGACGCCTCCCCAGCCGAACGCCATCGGGGCGCCGCCACCGAGGGCTTGCAGCAGTGGCTGGGTCCAGCCGGTCACCGTCTCGGTGGCCTGCGGGGCAGGAACGAACGGGGTGTAGTTGGCTGGGTTGACGAACTGCAGGCCCGCGAAGATCACGAACAAGACGATGAACAGCTTGATGGCCACCAGCACCATGTTCACCCGCATGGATTCCTTGATTCCGAAGGCGATCAGGAACCCCAGGATGCAAATGAGCACGACGGCGGGGAGGTCGATGACCCCGCCGTAGGCGACCTGTTCGGGAATGACGATCCCGAAGTTCTCCAGCAGGACGCCGAAGTAGGCGCTCCAGCCCTGGGCCACCACCGAGGCGGCCAGGAACATCTCCAGGATCAGGTCCCAGCCGATGACCCAGGCGAAGAACTCGCCCAGGGCTGCGTAGCTGAACGTGTAGGCCGAGCCGGACACCGGCACGGTCGAGGAGAACTCGGCGTAACACATCGCCGCGAGCGCGCAACACACGGCCGCGAGGATGAAGCTCAAAATGATGGCGGGGCCGGTCATCGTGTGGGCAACGCGCCCGGTCAGCGTGAAAATTCCTGCGCCGATGACGACACCCACTCCGAACACCGTCAGGTCGAGGGCGGTCAGCGATTTCTTGAGCTGGTACTCGGGTTCGTCGGTGTCCGCGATCGATTGCTCGATGCTCTTGGTCCGCAGTAGATCCATCGCTGCTCCTGGTGTGGTCGGTCCGTTGGGGTGGTGGTGGGTAGAAAGTACTCTCCGCGGGCCTTCGATGCAGCCCAAGGCGCCACACGGGCACAGGTTTTCTTGCGGGGACGGACCGCGCGACCCTCGCCGGGCTAGGCGTGACGGCGGCCCGGTGGGATGGGTGACCACGGAGTGGACGTGTGCCGAGGAGGATGGGGGCCCACTGATGCAGATTCTCGACGGTGGTGGCAACAATCGGTGAAAAACTTATGGAAATCTGTGACGAAGTGCGCGGAAAAGCCGTGGCTCGCTTAGACTTCCCGCCGAAAGCCAGCTTCAAGGAGAATCGCCATGCATGTGCGGCGGAACCTGTCACTGTTCGTATGTTTCGCCGTCGTCGCCCTGTTCTTAGGGGGTGTGCCGGCCCAGGCGGCACCCGGAAGCGGTGGATCCGTGCCCGAGGCGACCGTGGCGACTCCGACGCTGGAACCCACGACCGAGGACCTGGGTCTCGCGCTGCCCAACAGCCGGGCCCGGACGGCAGCGCCCGTCGTCGTGACAGCGGTCCAAGAACTCGACGCCCCTGTGGGGGCGGTCGGCGTCACCCTCACGCAGGCGCGGGCAGGCGCCGCGGTGTACGTCCGTGAGACCACCGGCGGTTCGACGCAGCCCTGGGCGGAGTTGGATCTCGAGGCAGGCGCGACGGGGGACTCCTGGGGGACGGAGGCCTACATCGTCGCCGGGGCCGACAGCGTTCAGATCGCCGTCGTCTCCGCGGCCCCTGTGGCGGCCCGCGCCAGCGTCGTCACCTCGGCTGTGTCCGCGGCCGACGCCACCTCCAGCGACCTGGCCTGGTCCGATCCCCAGATCAGGAGCCGTGCCGCCTGGGGAGCCGACGAGTCGCTGGTCAAGAACCCGTATACCCACGCCCAGGTGACCGGTGCGATGATCCACCACACCGCCGGGACGAACACGTACACCGCCGAGCAGGTGCCCGCCATCCTGCGCAGCATCCAGGCCTACCACGTCAACGGACGTGGCTGGAATGACATCGCCTACAACGTCCTGGTCGACCGGTTCGGGCGTGCCTGGGAGGGCCGCGGCGGCGGCGTCCAGGCAGCCGTGCAGGGGGGTCACGCGTGGGGAGTGACGAACGCCCGCGTGTTCGGGATCTCGCTGATGGGCAACTACGAGACCGCTCAACCCAGCGACGCGATGCTCGATACGGCCGAACGGGTCATCGCGTGGAAGTTCCGGGTGCACGGGGTGGATCCGAACGGCTCGACCTACGGCTCCGGTGGGCAGGACGGCGGCAGCACCTTCCTCAACGCCATCTCGGGGCACCGCGACGAGAACGCGACCGACTGCCCCGGCCGCTACGTCTACGCCCGCTTCGGTGAGATCCGCTCCCAGGTGGCCTGGTACCTGGCCAACGTCTACACCGGCGCCGCCCCGTCCGTGGTGGGTGCCATCCGCAACGCGTGGCTCGCGCAAGGGGGCGAGAGCGGCTGGCTGGGGAAGCCGCGCTCCAACGAGGCGTGCGGGCTGGCCGGCGGCGGGTGCGTCCAGACCTTCGCCGGCGGCGTGATCGCATGGACGGCAGGGACGGGTGCGCACTGGGTCCGCAACGCCATCCAGAACACATGGGCCGGCGTCGGGCAGGAGGCCGGCCGCTACGGCTATCCCCTCACCGACGAGATCTGCGGACTGGTGGGCGGCGGCTGCTACCAGGACTTCCAGGGCGGAGCCGTGTACTGGTCCGGCCCGACGGGGGCGCGAGGGGTGACCGGAGCCATCCGGAACACCTGGGCGGCGCTGGGCCGCGAGACCGGCCTGGGCTACCCGCTCGGCAACGAGACCTGCGGGCTGGCCGGTGGCGGCTGCTCCCAGGGGTTCGAACGCGGCGCCGTGTACTGGTCGTCGTCTTCGGGCACGCATGGGGTCACCGGGGCGATCCGCGCGACCTGGGGCAACGCAGGCGCGGAGGCAGGAGGCCTGGGCTATCCCGTCACCGACGAGGTGTGCGGGCTGGCGTCCGGGGGGTGCGCGCAGCACTTCCAGGGTGGGTCGATCTACTGGTCGCCTGCCACCGGGACGCACTGGGTGGTGGGTGCCATCCGGCAGCGCTGGTCGATGCTCGGCTGGGAGAACGGCATCGGCTACCCGGTCGCCAACGAGGTGTGCGGGCTGACGCGTGGCGGCTGCTACCAGGGGTTTGAGCGCGGTGGCGTCTACTGGTCGTCGGCCACGGACGCCCACGTGGTCACCGGCGCGATCCGCGGCTTCTACGCGGGACTGGGCTACGAAGGGGGAAGCCTGGGCTACCCGGCGTCCGAGGAGACCCCGATGGCGGGAGGCGTCTACCAGGACTTTGAGGGTGGCCGGGTGTTCTGGACGCCGGAACGCGGCGTCCACCGCTGAGCGGATCGGGCCCAGCCCCGCCGGGCCGATGCCGGTGCATGTGTGGGAAGATCACCCCATGCGCGGCATCATCTTGGCAGGCGGCTCGGGCACCCGACTTCACCCGGTGACTCAGGCGACCTCGAAGCAACTCGTCCCGGTCTACGACAAGCCGATGATCTACTACCCGCTGTCAACGCTGATGTTCGCCGGGATCAAGGACGTCCTGGTCATCACCACCCCGCACGAGGCCGACGGCTTCCGACGCCTCCTCAAGGACGGCTCGGGGTTCGGCATCAACATCTCCTATGCCACCCAGGACGAGCCCAAGGGTCTGGCACAGGCGTTCACGATCGGGGCCGACTTCGCCCGCGGGCACAAGGTGGCCCTGGTGCTGGGCGACAACATCTTCTACGGCCCCGGCCTGGGGCGGCAGTTGAGCGCCTTCTCCGAGGTCGACGGCGCGGCCGTGTTCGCCTACTGGGTGGCCGACCCGACCGCCTACGGCGTGGTCGAGTTCGACGACCAGTTCACGGCTCTGTCCATCGAGGAGAAGCCCGCCCAGCCCAAGTCCCACTACGCCGTGCCGGGGCTGTACTTCTACGACGAGCAGGTCGTCGACATCGCCGCCAACCTGCAGCCCTCGGCGCGCGGCGAGTATGAGATCACCGACGTGAACCGCACCTACCTGGAGCAGGGACGCCTGCGCGTGTCCGTGCTGCCCCGCGGAACCGCATGGCTGGACACCGGCACCTTCGACTCCCTCAACGACGCCGGGAACTTCGTGCGCACCATCCAGGCACGGCAGGGGCTGCAGGTCGGCTGCCCCGAGGAAGTGGCCTGGCGGCAGGGCTTCCTCACCGACGACGAACTCCGCGTCCGCGCCGAGGGCCTGGCGAAGTCAGGCTACGGCGACTACCTGCTGAACCTGCTCGCTCAGGCGAGGTAGCCGACCAGCAGGTCGTCGGCCGCGGGCGGGACGAACCCGGTCGCGGTGATCTTGCTCAGGTCCAGCGTGCTGTGCACCGGCCGGGGTGAGACGGTCTTGCCCTGGGCGAACTCCGCCGTCGTCTGCGGCGAGACGGCCTGCGGATCAGCGCCCACCAGTTCGAAGACCCGGCGCGCGATCGCGAACCAGCTCAGCGTCGGTCCCTCGTTGGTGAGGTTGTAGGTGCCCGCCGGGGGGCGGGTCGTCAGCAGATGCTGGATGCCGGCCGCCAGGGTCGAGGTGAAGGTCAGCCGCCCGTACTGGTCATCGACCACCGACGGGGCGACTCCCTTGGCGGCCAGATCGCGCATGGTGGCCACGAAGTTGCGGCCGTCGCCGATCACCCAGCTCGTCCGCACGAGGTAGTGCTGCGGCAGCGTCGCGACCAGAGCGTCGCCCGCAGCCTTCGTGGCGCCGTAGGTGCCCAGGGGGGCGAACGGTTCCGTCTCCGTGTGGGGCGTTCGCGTGCCGTCGAAGACGTAGTCGGAGGAGACGTGCACCAGCGTGATGCGATGGCGGCGGCACACCTGGACGAGGTTGTGGACGGCCGTGACGTTCGCCGCCCAGGCGCCGAGACGTCCCTCGGGGGTCTCCGCGGCGTCCACGGCAGTCCAGGCCGCCGCGTTGATGACGGTACCGACGCCCTGCCACGGGTACGCGTCCACCGCGGCAGCGTCGCTCAGATCCAGGTCGGGCAGATCGAGGGCGACCGCGTCGGGGTACAGCGCCTGGAGGGCACGGCCGAGCTGGCCGTGGGCGCCCAGGATGACGGTGCCGCGGGGTGGCATCGGGGTCACGTCGGCCAGCCGCGGGTGCCCGGCGTCGGCCTCGGAGATGGTCGCCTCGGACAGCGGGATCGGCCAGGCGATCGCGGCGGTCTCGTCGGCGAGGTTCAGGTAGGTGTAGGAGGCGCGGGCCTGCGGGCTCCAGTGGTCGTTGACCAGGTAGGAGTACGTGGTGTCATCAGCGAGGGCCTGGTAGCCGTTCGCGACGCCGCGGGGCACGAACACCGCCTGATCGGTGCCCATCTCCAGGGTGAAGGGGGTGCCGAAGCTCTCACCGGGGCGCAGGTCCACCCAGGCGCCGAGGATGCGTCCCGAGGCCAGGGAGACCAGCTTGTCCCACGGCTCGGCGTGCAGGCCGCGGGTGACGCCGCGCTCGGCGTTGAACGACATGTTGTTCTGCACCGGCGCGAAGTCAGGCAGCCCCAGGGCCACCATCTTCTCCCGCTGCCAGTTCTCCTTGAACCAGCCGCGGTCGTCGCCGTGAACGGGCAGGTCGATGACCAGCAGGCCGGGGATCGCGGTGGTGTGCACCGCCAGTTCGGCCGTCACTGGCCCGTCCTTTCGTACTTCGCCTCGGTGGCGGCTTTCATCGGACGCCACCAGTCCTCGTTCGCGCGGTACCAGTCGATCGTGGCGGCCAGCCCGTCCTCGAAGGACGTGTAGCGGGGAGCCCAGCCGAGTTCGCTGCGCAGCTTGGAGGAGTCGATGGCGTACCGCAGGTCGTGTCCGGGCCGGTCGTTGACGTGGACGTAATCGCCGACGTCGTGCCCCATCAGCCGCAGGATGGTCTCGATGACCGTCTTGTTGTTCTCCTCGCCGTCCGCGCCGATCAGGTAGGTCTCCCCGATGCGTCCGGCCTCGATGATCCGCAGCACGG
>NZ_DAIOIA010000058.1:0-18120 GCF_036744435.1 Propioniciclava sp.
CTAGCGCGACGATCTCGAATCAGAGGTGACCCTACCGGGCGAGCCATGATCGCCTGCCAAAGCTTCGACACGCAACGCGTCAAACTGCGGGCCGCTTGACAGAGCAACGCCATCACCCGTCTCGTGTGCCGCCCCGGCCGACCAGAGGTCTGATGGCTCGCTTCACAACCAGGAGGTCATCAGGCCTCACCTTGGGTGGTAGTGGGGTGTTCCCGTGTTGATAGCTCCCCTCTAGTCTTTCTGTTTAATCCGGTCACTGGAATCTGTGTGTTCTGGCCTATGGATTCTCCGCTCTGACAAGGAGGAGCGCTCAGCGTCGACTCCGCCGGTAGGACCGGTTCCCCGCGCCTCGACGCGGCTCTCTGGCCGGGCTGCCGGCCACCACTGGGCAACTGCTTACTCCCTTCTCGTCCCTTGGGGATCTTGTCGCGTGCACGGCCGCCTTGGTGTTAACGAACCCCGCCAGGGCCATGTCCACGATGCTGCAGCAGCGGCCACGAGCAGCGTGACCCGGGTTGCGTCGGTGGGAAAGGCGCTGGCGTCCGCCAGGTCAGGCTGAGCAAGAACTCGTACAGGCCAGTCTGGTTCATGGGGGGTGGCTCCTCTCGGGGGGGTGTGTTTTCGGCCAGAGAGGTCGGCAGGTCGGCGCGCTCTCGAACTGTCTGCCAGATGCGCCAGACCACGGGGTCGGTCTCGAACTCCTCGGGGTTTTGTACCTGCTGAGCCATGCCTCGGGGTCGGTCTCGGTCACCACCTCGACGGGCACGCGCAGGGTGGGCGACTCCCCCATCGCCGGTTCCACGGCCAGCCCTTCAAGGGTGAGCGCGTACGCCTGGGCCGCGTCGTTGAACGCCGCGGCATAGCGCTCGTCGGCTCGTGATAGCGGGACCACAGTGCCGTGTATGCCTGGTCGCATTTCTCGTCCTGAGGGAAGCTGTCGCCCAGCTCGTACAGGGGCAGGAGGGCGCCGGTGTCCTCCACGCGCTGGGCGACATTGAGCGGGACCCGGATCGGCTCGGTGCGGTACCTCAGCAGCTGCGACATGGGTGGGTCATAGCCCAGCGTGCCGGGCCTGGGCCCGGTCATTCCGGGAGTCGTGGGCCGGCCCAGCGTCCATCATTTGGAGGGTCTGACACACGGCCGCCTTAGGAGGCAGCGCAGCCCACGTTCATCAACACTCGCTCACGACAACTGACCCTGTTGTATGGGTCGATCATGTAGCCGTGGACGGCGACACAGCGGGATGCCGTTCCGGTAACGCTCACGGGGCCGGCATAGCTACTCTCGTCCGAGGCGGCCCAACCGCTCCCGTAGGGATCGACCGTTCTGCAATTGTAGTAGCTCCCACACTTCCAGATCCGGACTCCGGGCTCGAGCTTCTTTCCGTAGGCGTCGTTCAGGTGACGCATACATACCGTGTTGGTGCTGCCGTTGGCCAGCGAGTAGTAGACGACCAGTTCAGCGACTGCCTCCCCGTTGCTGCCGTAGATCGTCTTGTACCCGCCGCGGGCGATGGGTGCCCGAGCAGTTCGCGGCATCGGCAGCCGGCGCGGAGTTGACCGTGACGCCAACGCTGGCCAGCAGCAGGAGCACAGCCAGTAACACGGGACGGATGACCTTCTTGGTGGGGTCTCCTTCTTGAGGTGGCCGACGCCAGTCGGGACGGCCAGGACCGCGGCCGCCAGCCGAACCCAACCACAGCAGCCAGAGGCGCGTCACCAGTGATGCCACCCCCTTTTGGACGAGACCGCTGGGCCAGATACTCGGCTAGTGCGCGGTGTTCGGCGGCTGCTTCTTTCATGACGTCGGTGGCCACGGCCGCCACCTCGGCCATGGCGCGTCGCGCGTCCTGATCTGCGACGACGGCAGCGCGGCGCTCCCGCTCGATCAACTCGCCGACCCTCGGGTCGGCCGACACCGCGGCTGACAATCGCCGTCGAGTGTTACTTTTCTCCCACGTGTGGCGAGCCTGACCGGCGCGCACCGCGTGCCGCGGCGCCGCCGCGGCCCCGCACACGAAGGAGGCCACCCCATGTCCGACCTGCGTTCCACCGAACAGATCGACGAGCGCCGCGACGAACTCAAACGCGTCATGGGCCCCGGCCTGTTGCTGCTGTTCATCGTCGGCGACATTCTCGGAACCGGCATCTACGCCCTCACCGGCACCGTCGCCAAGGAAGTGGGCGGGGCGGTGTGGCTGCCCTTCCTGCTTGCCTTCGTGGTCGCCGTGATGACCGCCTTCGCCTATCTCGAACTGGTGACCAAATACCCGCATGCGGGCGGCGCCGCGGTGTACACGAACCGGGCTTTCAAGAATGGCTTCTTCACCTTCATGGTGGCGTTCACCGTCACCGCATCCGGCATCACATCGTCGGCCACGGCGTCCCGGGCGTTCGCCGAGAACTTCATGAAGGGGTTCGGACTGGGCGACCAGGCGGGGCTGATCACCGTGATCGCGCTGTGTTTCATCGCGCTGGTCATGGCGGTCAACCTGTGGGGCGTGGGCGAATCGGTCAAGGCCAACATCGTGTTGACCATCATCGAGTTGTCCGGCCTGCTCATCGTCATCTTCGTCGGGTTCTTGGCGATGACGAACGGCAAGGCGGACTTCAGCCGCACCATGGTATTCGAGACCCCGAACGACAAGGGCGTGTTCCTGGCCGTGTCGGCCGCCACGTCCGTGGCGTTCTTCGCGATGGTCGGCTTCGAGGACTCCGTCAACATGGCCGAGGAGACGAAGAACCCCTCCAGGATCTTCCCGAAGATGATGCTGACCGGCCTGGGCATCACCGGCGTCATCTACGTGCTGGTGTCGCTCACTGCCGTGGCGATCGTCCCGGTCGGCGAACTCACGCAGACGGGCGCGACGCCGCTGCTGACGGTCGTCCAGATGGGGGCGCCCGGCCTGCCGTTCGGGGTGATCTTCCCGTTCATCTCGATGTTCGCGGTGGCCAACACCGCGCTGATCAACATGCTGATGGCGTCCCGGCTCCTGTACGGCATGGCCAAGCAGGGCATCTTGCCGCCCCTCTTCGGGGCGATCCTGAAGGGCCGTCGGACGCCGTGGTTCTCGATCGTGTTCACCTCGGGGATGGCCGCGGTGCTGATCACCTTCGTCGGGCAGGTCTCGCAGTTGGGCGGGACGACCGCCCTGCTGTTGCTGGGCGTGTTCACCATCACGAACGTTGCGGTGCTGGTGCTGCGCAAGGACAAGGTGGACCACGACCACTTCACCGCCCCCACCTGGATCCCCGTGGTGGCGGGCCTGTGCACCTTCTATCTGGTGGGTCCGTGGACCGGTCGGCCCTTGGAGCAGTTCCAGATCGCATTGGTCCTGCTGGCGATCGGGGCGGTGCTGGGCGTCATCACGTTCGTCATCAACAAGACGATCCGTCACAAGCCGGTGGAGATCACCCACGTGGAGTACCTGGGCGGCGACGGCCCCCGCAACTGACCCGCACCCTCAGTCCTCGGTGAACGCAACCTCAGTCCTCGGCGACTCCATCCTCAGTCCTCGGCGGCGCACCCTCAGTCCTCGGTGAACGCAACCTCAGTCCTCGGCGAGGACTGAGGGTTGGGACGCCGAGGACTTGGGGTTGACGCGCCGAGGACTGAGGGTTGGGGCCGCGAGGGCCTCGGACCGCCTAGACCGGACGACCGTACTCGGCCAGGACCGCGTCGACGTCGGCGACGGTGAGCGGCCCGCCGGGGAACTGGGCGAACCTGCGCAACGGCTGTCCTGCGACCACCGCGTACATCTCCTCGCCCAACTCGAATCGCTCCCCCGTGCGCGCCAGGACGCGGGCCTGCAGCGCGTCCATCGCGTCGGTATCGGCAAACCACTCGGCGATCGTCGATTCGTCGTACAGCGGGGTCGGCAGGGATGGCACGTCCAGCCGCAACCCACCGGCCACGGGCAGGTCGCGGCTGTGCGATCCGGCCTCGATCGCATAATCGCCGCTCTCGACCACGAACCGCTCGTGCGGAGTGGACCAGAACGCGAACGCATCGATCCCCAGCGCCACCGTCACGGTGCGCGACTCCCCCGGCTCCAGCCACACCTTGGTGAAGCCGCGCAGCTCCCGCACCGGACGCGGCACGGACGCCGCCGCGTTCCGGACGTACACCTGGACGACCTCCGCGCCCGCCCGCTGACCCGTGTTGGTGAGGGTCACCGACGCGGCCACCCGCAGGTCCCTGGTCACGACCGAGCCGGTCTCGACCAGCTTGAGGGCGTCGTAGCGGAAGGTTGTGTAGCCCAGTCCGAACCCGAACGGGTAGGCGACCTCACGCTCCATCGCGTCGAAGCCGCGATAGCCCATGAAGACCCCCTCCCCGTACTGCACCTGCCCCGTCTCGCCGGGGAACATGAGGGTGCTGGGATAGTCCTCCAGCCGGACGCCGAGGGTCTCGGTGAGTCGCCCCGAGGGCTCGGCCTCGCCGGTCAGGACCTGCGCGAGGGCGAGCGCGCCCGCCTCGCCGCCCAACCAGGCCTCGATGAGCGCGCTCGTCTCCTCGGTCCAGCCAGCGACCTCCACGGCGGCTCCGTTGGAGAGCACCACCACCACCGGCTTACCCGTCTCGGAGAGGCTCGCCAGCAGCGCCCGCTGGTTGTCGGGGATCCGCATGTGCGTGCGGTCGGAGCCTTCGGTCTCCTCCGCGTCGGGCAGCCCCAGGCAGGCCACCACCACGTCTGCCAGCTCGGCCGCCGTGACCGCCTCGTCGATCAGGTCGTCGTCGAGATCGCCGGACAGCAGGAAGCCGGGCGCGAACGTGACCTCGCGCCGGGACGCGAGCGTGTCGAGGAGCCGATCGAGCTCGACCGGGTTCACCTTGGAGCTGCCGCTGCCCTGGTAGCGCGGCGTCCGCGCGAACTCGCCTACGAGCGCCACCCGCGCTCCGGGAGCCAGCGGCAGGACGCCGTCGTTGCGCAGCAGCACCATGGATTCCAGTGCCGCCTCGCGGGCCAGGTCGTGGTGTCCGATGACGCCGGTGGGCCGGACCGCGGTGACGGCCTTGTGGGTGAGGGAGAGCAGCCGTTCAGCCGCCAGCTCGAGGACCTCGCGGCTGAGCTCGCCCGACTCGACGGCGGCCGCGACGACGGCCTCGCGCCCATCGGCCTGGGGCATCTCCAGGTCGAGACCGGCGATCAGGGCGGCGATGCGGTCATAGACCGCCCCCCAGTCGGAGACCACGACGCCGCGGTAGTCCCAGTCTCCGCGCAGGACGTCGGTGAGTAACCACGGGTTCTGCGACACCAGGGTGCCGTTGAGCCGGTTGTAGGAGCACATCACCATCCACGGCTGGGAGGCCCCCACGGCCCGCTGGAACCCGGCCAGGTAGATCTCGCGCAGCGCGCGCTCGGCGACGACGGCGTCGACGCGCATCCGGTCGGTCTCTTGATTGTTGGCCGCGAAGTGCTTCAGGCAGCCGCCGACGCCGACGCTCTGCATCCCGTAGACGAGGGCAGCGGCCAGCGTCCCCGAGACGAACGGGTCCTCACTGAGGTACTCGAAGTTGCGCCCGCACAGCGGGGAGCGCTTGATGTTGAGGCCCGGCCCGAGGACGACGTCGACGCCGAGCGCGGTCGCTTCGCGGCCCAGCGCCTCCCCGACCCGCTTGAGCAGCGCCGGGTTCCAGGAGGATCCGAGCCCGACGGCAGTCGGGAAGCAGGTGGACGGCTCGGAGTAGTCGAGGTCCTCGCCGACGCGGAGCCCGTGCGGGCCGTCTGCGAGGCGGACCGGCGGAACCCCCAACCGCGGGATGCCCGTGGTGTGCCAGGATCCGCTCCCGCAGACCAGTGCCGCGAGTTCCTCGGTCGTGGCCTCAGCCAGGACGTGGTCGACGTCGAACGTCATCGTTCCTCCTTCGTGGGTGAGTGCCATCCTCCCACGCAGGTGCCGCCGGATCAGCCCAGTTGCGTGCCAACCAGCGTGCCGATACCGAACGTGACGGCCATCGCGAGAAAGCCGCCCAGGATGTTGCGGGCGATCGCCGGGATCACGGCGGCTCCGCCCACCTTGGCCGACACGAAACCGGTGATGAACAGCGCCACGAGGACGGCGGCCACCGTCGCGCCGACGCGGACGTCGGCGGGTGCCAGGAGCATCGCGAGCAGCGGGATGAGGGCGCCGACCGAGAAGGAGACCAGGGACGAGATCGCGGCGGCCCACGGGGACACCAGATCGTGTTGATCGATGCCCAGCTCGAAGTCGGCATGGGCGCCCAGGGCGTCGTGGTCCATGAGCTGCTGGGCGGCGGTGCGCGCCACATCGGCGCTCATGCCCTTGCTCTGCAGCAGGTCGGCAAGCTCGTCGAGTTCTTCCTCGGGCATGGTGGCGAGCTCGTGGCGTTCCTTGGCGAGCTGCGCCCGTTCGGAGTCGCGCTGGGCGGACACGGACACGTACTCCCCGGCGGCCATGGACAGGGCGCCTGCGACCAGCCCGGCGATGCCCGCCGTGGCGAGGGCGAGCACGTTCGTGGTGGCGCCGGCCACGCCCATCACCAGCCCAGCGGTCGAGATCACGCCATCGTTGGCTCCGAGCACGGCCGCGCGCAGCTTGTTCAGCAGCGCGGCTTGGGAGTCGCCGGTGTCCTCGGGGTGCGGGCGCACGCTGGCGGGGGCCTGCTCGTCGCGGGTCGTCGGGGTGCTCATGGACTCGATGATGCGTCGATTTCGACGCGTGCGCAACGAAGGAAAGGCTTCCCTACTAGGGGTTTCTCCGAATCTGTGGCGCCAGTGGCGTCCCATCTCGGCTACTTCTGTGCGGCAGGAACGGAGGCCTCAAGCAGGGTCCGGAGCACCTGAGTGCGCTCGGCGGGGCTGAGGCCGCCCAGCGCCTCGTCGACCGTGTCGGTGTAGAGGTCGAGGCGGCTGCGTGCCGGTTCGTAGAGCCAGGCGCGCCCCTCGAGGCGGCGCAGCACGATGCCCTTCTTGGCCAGTCGGTCCAAGACGGTCATGACGGTGGTGTAGGCGATCTCCCGGCGCTGGGCAAGCTCGTCGTGCACGTCCCGGACGGGCGTCGGGGCTGTGCGCGCCCACAGCACGTCCATCACCGCGTGTTCGAGGTCACCAAGGATGGGCATAGCCCCATGATAATCACAGACGCCGGTTGCTACGACGCTTAGTAGTAGATTGGCGCGGCGCGGAGCCCCGTTGGGGAGACTTGGCCCCCTACGACGGCGGGTAGTACTGTCCCGCACATGAGTCCAGAAACGATCGCCAGATGGCAGTTTGGCATCACGACGGTCTACCACTACTTCTTTGTACCCGTGACGATCGCAATGTCGCTCCTCGTCGCGGTGATGCAGACCTTCTGGGTCCGCACCGGCAAAGACAAGTACCTACGGTTGACCAAGTTCTTCGGCAAGCTCTTCCTCATCAACTTCGCCATGGGCGTCGTCACCGGCATCGTGCAGGAGTTCCAGTTCGGGATGAACTGGTCCGAGTACAGCCGTTTCGTCGGTGACATCTTCGGCGCCCCCCTGGCCCTGGAAGCGCTGCTCGCGTTCTTCCTCGAGTCCACGTTCCTCGGTCTGTGGATCTTCGGGTGGGACCGGCTGCCCAAGAAGGTGCACCTCGCCTCAATCTGGCTGGCCGCCATCGGCACGATGCTGTCGGCCATCTTCATTCTCGCCGCCAACAGCTTCATGCAGAACCCCGTCGGCGCCACCTACAACCCCCTCACCGACCGGGCTGAGATGACCGATTTCCTCGCCCTGCTCACCAACCCGGTCTTCCTCGCCACGTTCCCCCACACTCTCGCCGCGGCCTACATGACGGCCAGCGGCTTCATTCTCGCCATCTCGGGTTGGCACCTCGCCAAGCTGAACAAGCCCCACCGCACCCCCCAGCAGGACGCCGACGTCGACGCCTTCCGCTGGTCGGCCAAGATGGCCGCCTGGGTCCTCCTGATCTCGGGAGCGGCCGTCATCATCACCGGTGACGTTCAGGGCAAGGTCATGTACCAAGTGCAGCCCATGAAGATGGCAGCCGCCGAGGCGCTGTACGAGACCGCTGGCGGCAACGGGGAAATGGCCCCGTTCTCGCTCTTCACGATCGGTAGCCTCGACGGTTCCCGCCCGCTGTTCGAGCTTCAGGTCCCGGGCGTGCTCGGCTTCCTGGCCAAGGGTGATCCGTTCGCCGAGGTGCAGGGCATCAACAACCTCCAGGAGGCCTACCGCAACGGCGCCCTGGTCAACCCGGACAACGCACTGCAGCAGGCCTACTCGGAGAAGCTCGCCACCCTCGGGATCGAGGACTTCGCTCCGAACATCCCGGTCAGCTACTGGACGTTCCGCATCATGATGACGCTCGGCTTCATCGCGATCGCCATCGGCGCCTGGACGCTGTTCGCGCTCCGCAGGCAGCGGCTGCCGAAGGATTCCCCCTGGTGGTCGTTCCTGATGCTGATCGTCGTGCTCGCGCCGCTGTTCGGCAACTCCGCGGGCTGGATCTTCACCGAGATGGGCCGCCAGCCGTGGATCGTCGCGGGCGTCCTGCCCACCGCCTCGGCGGTGTCGCCGGGAGTGAGCGCCGGCGAAGTCCTCGCCACGATGATCCTCTACACCGTCATCTACGGAGCACTGGCCGTGGTCGAGGTCGGGCTGATGATTCACTACACCAAGGCGGGCCTGCCCGCCGAGGTCGCCCCCGTCGAGATCAAGGGTGAGGACGACGTCCTCTCCTTCGCCTACTGAGAAGGAGTGAGACGTACATGCTGACGCTTCTCGCCGCCGAGCCCACGACGCTCCAGGTGGTCTGGTACTGCCTGATCGCCGTCTTGTGGATCGGCTATCTCGTCCTCGAAGGCTACGACTACGGCGTGGCCATGCTGATCCCGTTCCTGGGCAAGAACGAAAAGGAACGCCGGGTCATCGTCAACACCATCGGCCCGCTGTGGGACGGCAATGAGGTGTGGCTGCTGACCGCCGGCGGCGCCATGTTCGCGGCCTTCCCCGGCTGGTATGCCACGTTGTTCTCCGGGCTGTACCTGCCGCTGTTCCTGATCCTGGTGG
Source organism: Propioniciclava sp. (assembly GCF_036744435.1). Classification (NCBI taxonomy): domain Bacteria; kingdom Bacillati; phylum Actinomycetota; class Actinomycetes; order Propionibacteriales; family Propionibacteriaceae; genus Propioniciclava; species Propioniciclava sp. Next base: position 9,019 of record NZ_DAIOIA010000058.1, read on the forward strand.
GCCTCATCATCCGGGGCGTGTCGTTCGAGTACCGCGCCAAGCACCCGGACGCCCGCTGGCGCAACGCCTTCGACTGGATGGCCGCCACCGGCTCGTTCATCGTGTCGTTGGTGTTCGGCGTCGGGTTCGCCAACTTCATCATCGGGATGCCGGTGGCTCTCGCCGAGGGCAGCACCCACCTGCACGTGTTCACGGGGGGCTTCTGGAGCCTGTTCAGCCCGTTCGCGCTCCTGGGTGGCGTCGTGCTGGTCGTGCTGTTCCTGTTCCACGGCGCCAACTTCCTGACGCTCAAGACGTCCGGCATCGTGCACGATCGCGCCAAGGCCTTCTCGGTCAAGATCGGCCTGGGCGCCATCGTGGGCGGGGCGATCTACCTGGTGTGGGCGAACCTCGCCTACGGCATCGGCCTGGTCGGCTGGCTGCTGACCGTGGTGGCAGCCGTCGGCCTCATCGCCTCCTGGTTCGCCATGAGCAAGGGCCGCGACGGCTGGGCGTTCACCAGCACGACGGTCGCGATCCTCGCGGTGGCCGTGTGGATCTTCGTCCGGATGTGGCCCACGCTGGGCTTCATCAACTCCGGGGTCGGTCTGCCGCTGGATCGGGTGACCGCAGCGTCGACGGAACTGACGCTGACGATCATGACGGGGGCGGCGATCGTCTTCGTGCCGATCGTGCTGGCCTACCAGGGCTGGTCGGTGTGGGTGTTCCGTAAGCGCCTCAGCACCAAGAACATCCCCGACGATGTGGTCACCGCCGCGTAACCTGTCGGAGTGCCAGTGCAGCAAGCCCGAGGGGGCGACGTCCGCAGCGACGTCGCCCCCTCCGCATCACTCGACGCCGAGGGCGCGGCCCCGCGTCGCGGCCCCATCGACCCGCGCCTGCTGAGGCGCGCGCGGGCCACCCGCGGCTACCTCGTCGCCGGGGTTCTCATCGGATGCGTGGTGGCGGTCCTGACCGTCGCGCAGGCATGGGTGCTTGCCGTCTCCATCTCCGGGGTGTTCGCGGCCGCTCCGGGGTTCGAGTACCTGACCCGCGTCCCCGGCAGCGGGCAGTGGCCCGATTTGTTCCCCGCACTCGCGGCGCTGGCCGGGATCTTCGGCGCGAAGGCCGCGCTGAACTGGCTCAACAGCCTCATGGCGCACCGGGCCGCCGCCGCCGTGAAGTCCCAACTGCGCCGCGACATCGTCGCCGCCCGGCTCGCCGATCCTCTGGCCGACCGCACCTCCACGGCGGGCCTGGTGAACCTGACCACCGTCGGCTTGGACGCCCTCGACGGCTTCTATTCCAAGTACCTTCCCCAGCTGGCGCTCGCCTGCACGGTGCCGCTGATCACCGGCATCGCGATCGCCACCGCCGACCTGTCCTCGGCGGTCATCGTCGCGCTGACCGTCCCCCTCATCCCGGTCTTCATGGCACTGGTCGGCTGGACGACCCAGGCCCACACGCGCCGGCGCTGGCGCACCCAGCAGCGCCTCGCCCACCACTTCGCCGACCTGGTCTCCGGCCTGCCGACGCTGCAGGTGTTCGGCCGTGCTCGCGCCCAGGAGATCGGCTTGACGCGGTCGGAGGACGCCCACCGCGCCGAGACGATGGGGACGCTGCGGGTGTCGTTCCTCTCCGCCTTCGTGCTGGAGCTGCTGGCGACGCTGTCGGTGGCCGTCATCGCCGTCACCGTCGGGTTCCGCGTCGTGGAGAGCGGGATGAGCCTCACCACGGCGCTGTTCGTGCTCGTCCTCGCCCCCGAAGTGTTCCTGCCGGTGCGTCAGGTCGGCGTCCATTATCACGACGCGGCCGACGGCATGGCCGCCGCCGATCAGGCCTTCGCGGTCATCGACGCCGCCCACGCGCGCGCCCAGGACGCCTCCCCGTCGGCGGCGTCGACGAACGGGGCCGTGCTCTCCGCCCGCGGGCTGGGACACACGTATCCGGGTGCCGCGTCCGCCGCGGTCAGCGGGGTGAACTTCGAGGTGGCACCGGGCGAGTTCGTCGCCCTGGTGGGGCCCTCCGGCGGCGGCAAGACCACCGTCCTGAACGCCCTCATGGGCTTCCTGACGCCGACCGAAGGAAGCCTGCTGCTCCCCGACCGGGAGCGGGTCGCCTTCGTCGGGCAAGAGCCCGGCATGATCAGCGGCACCATCGCCGACAACGTGGCCCTCGGGGACCCGGGCGCGAACGACGCCAGGATCAGCGACGCGCTGCGCCGCGCAGGTGCCCCCGACCTCGACGCCGCCCGTCCGGTGGGTGACGACGGGGAGGGCCTCTCGGCCGGCGAGCGTCGCCGGGTGGCGACGGCCCGCGCGCTGCTCCGGATCGATGCCGGGGCCCAGATCCTGCTCTTGGACGAGCCCACCGCAGGCCTGGACGCCACCGCCGAGGCCACCTTGCTGCGGAGCCTGCGCGGCAGCGGGGTCACCGTCGTGGTCGTCTCTCACCGCCCCGCCGTCCTCGCCGAAGCGGATCGTGTCGTCCCGATCGGCGTCCACGAGGAGGTCTCCGCATGAGCGCGCTCGTCCGGCGGCTGATCGGATCGGTCCCTCGCGGCTGGGGGCGGTTCCTGCTGGCCTTGGTGCTGGCGTCGGCGGCGTCGCTGAGTTCGGTGGCCCTGATGGGCGTGTCGGGCTGGCTGCTCTCGCGCGCGGCCGAGCACCCGCCGGTGATGTACCTGACGGCGGCCGCCGTGCTGGTGCGCGCCTTCGGCATCAGCCGTGGTGTCGCCCGCTACACGGAGCGGCTGGTGGGGCACGACCTGGGCCTGCGGCTGCAGTCGGCACTGCGGCTGGACACCTACCGGGCCCTGGCCCGGACGACGCTGCTGGGACGCCGCCGCGGCGACCTGCTGACCCGCGTCGTCGCCGATGTGGACGCCGTCCTGGATGCGGTCGTCCGGGTGGCCATCCCCTTCCTGTCGGGGTTGTTCGTGCTGCTGGCCGCCTCCGCGGTCGTCTCGGTGTTCTCCTGGCCCGCGGCCGTGGCGCTGCTGGCCAGCGCGCTGATCGCTGGCGTCGCCGCGCCGTGGCTTGCGGCCCGGATCTCCTCGCGGGCCGATGAGGCCGCCATCTCCGGGCGGGGCGCGCTCGCCGACGCCGTGCACGAGGTGGGCCGCACCGCCACCGACCTGGTCGCCTACTCGGCGCAGGACCGGGCGCTGGCGCGCGTCGCCGCCGCCGACGACGCCCTCCGGGGCTTCGAGGAGCGCGCCGCGTGGACCCGGGGCCTGGCCACCGGCATCCAGACGCTGGCCGCGGGCGCGTCGGTGATGGCGACGCTCGCCCTGGGCGCGGCCCAGGTGCGGGCAGGCGACCTGGACCACACCATGCTGGCGGTGCTGGTGCTGCTGCCGCTGGCGTTGCACGAGGTCTTCGCCGACTTCACGAAGGCCGCCCAGACCCACACCCGCTCCCGGGTCGCGCTGGCGCGGGTCACGGAGATCCTCACCGCTGAGCCGGTGGGCCGCGGCGACCTGGACGCCTCCCCTACCGACGAGGCGCCGCGCGTGAGCGTGCGCGACCTGACCCTCGGCTGGCCAGGTGCCGAGCCGTTGCTGGGCGGGCTGTCGTTCGAGGTGGCGGCCGGGGAGTCGCTGGCGATCGTGGGGCCGTCGGGCGTCGGCAAGACGACCCTCGCCGCGACCCTGCTGGGACTGATCCCCCCGGCCGGCGGCAGCGTCGAGACCCGGGGACGGATCGGTTATCTCGCTCAGGACGCCCACATCTTCTCCACCTCGGTCGCCGAGAACGTGATGATCGGCGACAAGACCGCCGACCGTCCTCGCGTCGAGGAGGCGCTGGCGCGCGTCCGGCTCGACGTCGACCCCGATCGTGCCGTCGGGGAGTTGGGGGCGTCACTGTCGGGCGGGGAGGAGCGCCGGCTGGCGCTGTCGCGCCTGGTGGTGGGCGATTACCAGATCCTCGTGCTCGATGAGCCCACCGAGCATCTGGACGCCGAGACGGCCACCGCTCTGCTGGACGACATCTGGGCCCAGGCGGCCGGCTCTCCGCTGCTGGTGATCACGCACGATCCCGATGTCCGTTCCCGCTGCGACCGCGAGTTGGTGCTGGGCTGAGCGCCCCCTCGATTTACGCAAGGTAGTCGGCGCGAATAGTGCAACCCCGTTTGCGACGGGTCCTCGAATCATGTTTAGGTGATCCTTACTAAGGCAACCCTTAACTCGATCGTTGGGAGATCCATGAACCGCCTCGTCGGCCGCGCGCTGGCCCCCGCCGCAGCCCTTGCCATCCTCCTCACCGGATGTGCGAGCTCCGCCGCCACCCCCTCGGCGTCCACCCCCGCAGCACAGGCCACCGTCACGGTGACCGACAACAAGGGGACCGTCACGGTCAAGACCCCGCCGACCTCCGTCGTCGCCCTCGACAACCGCACCTTCCAGACGCTGGCCGACTGGGATATCAAGCCCAAGGCCGCCGCGCGCTCCCTGATGCCGTCGACGAACAAGTACGCCAAGGACGAGTCGATCATCGACATCGGCACCCACAACGAGCCCAAGCTGGAGCTCATCACCGCGGCCGAGCCCGACCTGATCATCAACGGCCAGCGCTTCGCCGGCAAGTACGACGACATCGCCTCCCGCGCACCGGGCGCCGCGCAGATCCTGCTCGACCCCCGCGACGGCGAGGCCTTCGACTCCGAGCTGAAGCGCCAGACCACCACGCTGGGCACCATCTTCGGCAAGGAGGCCGAGGCGACCGCGCTGAACGCCAAGCTCGACGCGTCGATCACCGCCGCGAAGGCCGCCTACGACCCGAGCCAGAAGGTCATCGCCGTGAACTCCTCCGGCGGCAAGATCGGCTACATCGCCCCGACCGTCGGCCGTACCCTCGGGCCGGTCTTCGACATCCTCGGCCTGACCCACGCGCTGGACGTCGCGGGTGCCACCAACGACCACCAGGGCGACGACATCTCCGTGGAGACCATCGCCGCGGCGAACCCCGACTGGATCCTGGTCATGGACCGCGACGCCGCCGTGAGCGCCGACGATCCGAGCTACGTCCCCGCCGCCAAGGTGATCCAGGACTCCGCAGCCCTGGCCAACGTGACCGCCGTCACCAAGGGACAGGTCGTCTACATGCCGGCCGACACGTACACCAACGAAGGCATCCAGACCTACACGACGTTCTTCGAGGATCTGGCCGCCAAGTTCGCGGCCGCGAAGTAGCCGTCGTATCACGAGCGACCGATCGTTGATCAACCGGCGGCCCCGATGACGGGCACCACGACAGCCGAGCCCCGCGCCACCCGCGCGGGGTCTCGGCTGCTCGACTGGCGCCTGCTCATCGGGATCGTCGTCGTCGGAGCACTGCTCGTCGCGTCCCTGTTCGTGGGTGTCTACGACATCTTCGGCGCGGACGACGGCTGGCGGATGTTCGCCATCACCCGCGTCCCCCGCACCATTGCGTTGGTGCTGGCGGGTGCAGCCATGGCGATGTCGGGGCTGGTCATGCAGTTGCTGACCCAGAACCGCTTCGTCGAGCCCACCACGACCGGCACCACCGAATGGGCCGGGCTCGGGCTGCTCACCACGATGATCGTGTTCCCCAACCCGCCACTGCTGGTGCGGATGGTCGGGGCGGTCATCTTCGCCTTCGTCGGGACGATGGTCTTCTTCGCGTTCCTGCGCCGGGTGACGCTGCGTTCCTCGTTGATCGTCCCGATCGTCGGCATCATGCTCGGCGCGGTGGTCGGCTCCGTGTCCACCTTCGTGGCGCTGCAGACCAACATGCTGCAGAACCTCGGCGTGTGGTTCGCGGGCAGCTTCGTCGGCGTCATCGAGGGCCAGTACGAGGTGCTGTGGATCGTCGTCGCCGTCGTCGTCGCTATCTTCGTGGTCGCCGACCGACTCACCGTGGCGGGCCTGGGCGAGGACATCGCCACCAACGTGGGCCTCGACTACAACCGCATCGTCTTGATGGGCACCGGCCTGATCGCCATCGCCACCGGCGTCGTCACCGTCGTGGTGGGGAACCTGCCGTTCCTGGGTCTCATCGTGCCCAACATCGTCTCCATGGTCCGGGGCGACGACCTGCGCAGCAACCTCCCGTGGGTCGCCCTGCTCGGCATCGGCATCGTCACCGTGTGCGACATCCTCGCCCGCACGACCATCATGCCGTTCGAGGTGCCGGTCTCCCTGATCCTCGGGATCGTGGGGGCCGCCGTCTTCATCGCTCTGCTGCTGCGGCAGCGCCGCCTGGGAGCGAGGTGAGCATGGCCACGACCACCCTCTCCCCCGCCACCTCCGACGTGGAACGGCCGCGACCCGAACGCCGCGCGAGTGCCTTCTCCACGGCCCGCGCCCAGCGCCGCTACTGGGTGACCGTCGCCGTGCTGGTCGGGCTGGCGGCGCTGTTCGGGTTCGGGCTGATCGCCTGGGCCAACCCGATGCCGTTCGGGACGAGCGGCTTTTGGCTCATCGCCCAGCACCGCGGGGTCGCCGTCTTCGTGATGGCGCTCGTCGCGATCTGTCAGGCCCTGGCCACCGTCGCCTTCCAGACGGTGACCAACAACCGGATCCTGACGCCGTCGATCATGGGCTTCGAGTCGCTGTACCGGGCCATCCAGACCACGTCGGTGTACCTGTTCGGCCTCGCCGGGCTGATCTCCTTCACCGGCGTCACCGCGTTCATCGTCCAGGTGGGCGCGATGATGGGCCTGGCGTGCGCCCTGTACGGCTGGCTGCTCTCGGGCCGCTATGCGAACCTGCAGGTGATGCTGCTGATCGGCATCGTCATCGGCGGCGGGCTCGGATCGGTGTCCTCGTTCATGCAGCGCCTGCTCACCCCCAGCGAGTTCGATGTACTGGCCGCGCGCATGTTCGGCTCGGTCTCCAACGCCAACGCCGCCTACTTCCCGGTCGCGATCCCGCTCATCGTGGTCGCGGGCGGCGTGCTGTGGTTCATGTCCCGCTCGCTGAACACGCTCAGCCTGGGCCGCGACGCCGCGGTGAACCTCGGCGTCAATCACCGCCGGACGACGATCATCGTCCTCGTTGCTGCCTCGGCACTGATCGCGACGTCAACCGCCCTGGTGGGGCCGCTGACGTTCCTGGGGTTCCTCGTCGCGACGCTGGCCTATCAGTTCGCCGACACTTTCGACCACCGCTACATCTTCCCCGTCGCCGCCCTCGTGGGGTTCGTGGTGCTGAGCGCCGCCTACTTCATCATGAACTTCATCTTCTACGGGTCCGGCGTCGTGTCGATCATCATCGAACTGGTGGGCGGCACCGTCTTCCTCATCGTCATCTTGAAGAAGGGACGCCTGTGATCACGCTGACCGATGTCCTCAAGCGCTACAGCAGCGAGGTCGCGATCGGGCCGGTCGACCTGGAGATCCCCACCGGCGGTATCACCGCGCTGGTGGGGCCCAACGGGGCGGGCAAGTCGACCATGCTGACGATGATCGGCCGGCTGCTCGGCATGGATCAGGGCAGCATCGAGGTGGCGGGCTACGACGTCGCCTCCACCAAGTCCCGCGACCTGGCAAAGATCCTCTCGATCCTGCGGCAGGAGAACCACTTCATCACGCGGCTGACGGTGCGCCAGCTCGTCGGCTTCGGCCGGTTCCCCCACAGCCAGGGCCGGCTCAACCGCGCGGATGAGGAGATCATCAGCCGCTACATCGACTTCCTCGACCTGCGCGATCTGGAGGGCCGCTACCTCGACCAGCTCTCCGGTGGCCAGCGGCAGCGCGCCTATGTGGCAATGGTGCTGTGTCAGGAGACCGACTACGTCTTGCTGGACGAGCCGCTGAACAACCTCGACATCGCGCACTCGGTGACGATGATGCGTCACCTGCGGGCCGCCGCCGCGGAGTTCGACCGGACGATCATCGTGGTGCTGCACGACATCAACTTCGCTGCCGCCTACGCCGACTACATCTGCGCCATGAAGGACGGCGGCATCGCCGAGTTCGGTTCGCCGGAGGCGATCATGCAAGACGGCGTCCTGAGCGCCCTGTTCAACACCGACATCTCCGTGATGCCGGGCCCGAACGGACGCCCGGTCGCCGTCTACTTCTAAGCCCGCGTGGCTCGCCCCCGCTGCCACGGGGGCGGGCCCGCGCCTCAGAGCGCGACGCGGTAGGTGCGCACCTCGAACGGTGTCAGGCTGACCCGAACCGTGTCGCCGCCCTCGACGACCGCGCCCCCCTGCGGGTCCTCGATGAGGGACGCCTCCCGCACGGCGGCGACAGGGCGGGCGAACTGCAGCGTGCCGGAGGCGCGGCGTCCGTGCGGCTCGTACAGCCGCACGATCAGATCACCCGAGCGATCGGCGGCGAGCTTGACCGCCGAGATGACCAGCCCGGCGGAGGCGATCGCCACCGGCGCCACCGGATGCCCGCCTTGCACGCGGCGGTCGGTGTTGAGCGTGTAGCCCTCGCGGGTCGCGGCGTCGAGGTCGGCACCGATCACCAGCCCGTAGCGGTGATGCTGCTCGCCCTGGTCGGTCTCCGGGTCGGGGAACCGCGGGGCGCGCAGCAGCGACAGCCGCAGCGTCGTGGTGACGTCGGTGGCGGCACCGTCCTGGCGGACGTCGCGGGTCACGTCGAAGCCGTACGTCGAGTCGGTGACCAGCGCCGCCCCGAAGCCGACCTCCTCGGCGAGCACGTAGCGGTGCATGGAGGTCTCGAACTTGGCCGCCTCCCAGGAGGTGTTGGTGTGGGTGACCCGGCGCACCGCCCCGAACTGGGTCTCGGCCAGCGTGGACTCCGCCGCGATGCTGAGCGGGAAGGCCACTTTGAGGAACTTCTCCGTCTCGCGCCAGTCGGTGACCTGATCGATCTCCAACGTCGGGGAGCCCGGCCGCAGCCGCAGCGTCTGCGTGACTCGCGAGTCACCGAAGGACCGCTCGACGCGCACGGTGGCCACGCCCCCGATCACCTCGGCACTCAGGGCGGTGTGCCCGCGCACGTCCCTGACACGGTTGCGATAGAACCGGTCCACGTCCCAGGCATCCCACCGGTTCGGGAAGTCGGGATGCACCTGTAGCAGGTTCGCCACCGCTCCGGCGGGGATCAACTCGCGACGCGACGCCACCTCGAGGGCCGACACGATCAGCCCGTCGGCGTCCAGGACGACGCGGACCCGGCCGT
>NZ_DAIOIA010000059.1:0-18054 GCF_036744435.1 Propioniciclava sp.
GCGCGAGCCATCGCGTCGGCCGAGCCGACCAGCACCGAGCCGATCGGCGCCCCCAGGCCCTTACTGAAGCACACGCTGACCGTGTCGAACAGCGCGCCGTACTCCCCCAGCCCGATGCCGGTGGCGACGTGCGCGTTCCACAGTCGCGCGCCGTCCAGGTGGAGCGCCACCCCGGCGTCCCGCACCAGACCGGTCGTGCGCACCAGCACGTCCCACGGCTGCACCGTTCCGCCGCCGAAGTTGTGCGTGTTCTCGAGCTCCACGCACGCCGTCGAGACCAGGTATGGCCCGGCGTCCGGAGCCAGCAACGCCTCGACCTGGTCGGGGGTGACGCGGCCATCCGGCGTCACCCAGGTGCGCATCGTGACGCCGCTCAGCGCCCCATGCGCGCCCATCTCGGCGCGGGCGATGTGGGCGCCGCTGTCGCACAAGACCTCCTGGCCGGGTGCCACGTGCACCGCGACGCCGAGGACGTTGGCCAGCGAGCCGGTGGCGCAGTACAGCCCGGCCTCGTGGCCGAGCAGCGCCGCGACCCGGCTCTCCAGCGCCGCGACGCTCGGATCCTCGCCGTAGACGTCGTCCCCGACCGGCGCCTGGGCCATCGCCTCCCGCATGCCCGCGGTGGGCCTCGTGAGGGTGTCCGAACGCAGGTCGATCATCACAGCTCCCGCGGCTCGAACTCCTGCACCGGGTTCGTGCCCCGCCGGACGATGTCCTCGCGCAGGCGCTCGGCCAGGTAGAACGCCAACTCGATCCCCTGCTCCCGGTTGAGCCGAGGATCGCACGCCGTCTCGTAGCGGGTCGCCAGATCGGCCTCATCGAGCTCATGGACGCCGCCCACGCATTCGGTGACGTTGTTGCCGGTCAGCTCGATGTGGACGCCGCCGGGCCAGGTGCCCAGGTCCGCGTGCACGTCGAAGAAGCCGTCGACCTCGTCCCAGATCACCGGGAACGCGCGGGTCTTGTAGCCGCGCTCGGTGGAGTACGTGTTGCCGTGCATCGGGTCGCAGACCCAGGCCACCTTGCGTCCGGTGGACTCGACCGCCTCGATCAGCGGGGGCAGCGCGTCGCGCACCTTGCCGGCTCCCATCCGGGTGATGATCGTCAGGCGTCCGGGCTCGGCGTTGGGGTCGAGCCGCTCGACCAGGGCGCGGGCGTCGTCGGCGGTCGTCGACGACCCCATCTTGATGCCGATCGGGTTGCGGAGGCTGGCCAGCAACTCGACGTGCGCGCCGTCGAGCTGACGCGTGCGCTCCCCCACCCACAGCAGGTGGCCGGAGGTGCCGTACGGCGTTCCGGTACGCGAGTCGATGCGGGCCATGGCGTGCTCGTACTCCATCAGCAGTGCCTCGTGCGAGGCCCAGTAGCCGACGGTCCGCAGCGAATCGTCGCTGACGCCGCAGGCGACCATGAACGCCATCGCACGCTCGATCTCGTCGCTGAGCTGGGTGTACTTCTCCTCGACGTTGCTGGTGCGCACGAAGTCGCTGTTCCAGCTGTGGACCGTCCGCAGGTCCGCGAAGCCGCCATTGACGAAAGCGCGCACCAGGTTCAGCGTTGCGGCCGAGCTGTTGTACACGTCGAGCAGACGCCGCGGGTCATGCACGCGCGCCTGGGGCGTGAAATCGAGGCCGTTCACGGCGTCGCCGCGGTAGCTGGGAAGCGTGAGCCCGTCCCGGGTCTCCAGGTCGTTGCTGCGCGGCTTGGCGTACTGGCCGGCGATGCGTCCGACCTTCACCACCGGCACCTGCGCCGCGTACTGCAGCACGACCGCCATCGAGAGCTGGACGCGCAGCGAGTTGCGGATGTTGGCGGCGGTCACGTTCCCGAAGGTCTCGGCGCAATCGCCTGCCTGCAGCAGAAAGGCGCGCCCCGCAGCCACGTCGGCCAGCCTGGCCTTCAGTTCGTCGGCCTCCCCCGCGAACACCAGCGGGGGACGCTGCCGCAACTCGGCGACGACGTCGTCCACGGCACGCGCATCGGGATAGGTCGGCTGCTGGGCCGCTCCGTGGGCATGCAGATCCGACAGTGTGGGAATGGTGGTTGGCACCGCCATAGGATACGCGACCGGCAAGAACGGTTCTCACCGGGGCCGCCGGTCAGGACGCGGCGGGCTCCGGGGCCGGCGGGAGCGGAGCAGGGCCGCCCCCCGGACGCGATTTGATGCGACGCAGCGCCTCCTCCTCGCTCATGCCCCCGTACTTCACCGACGTGGCATAGGCGTCGACGTAAACCTGCCCGGTGAGCTGCTGGATCGCGGCCATCACCTCGTCGGTCACCCACCGCAGCACGGCGCGGTCGTTCTCCCCCCAGGCGTATTCGGAGAAGTCCAGCGGGCGTCCGAAGGTGATGACCGGATGATCCGCCCACGGGATACCCAGGCGCTTCCCGGTGAACTGGGAATCACGGACGGCGACCGGAATCACCGGCGCGCCCGAGGCGAGGGCCAGCCGCGCGATGCCCGTCTTGCCCTTGTACATGCGCCCGTCCGGGGAGCGCGTCCCCTCGGGGAAAATCCCGGCCACACCACCGTGCTCCAGCACCTCCAGGATCGGTCCCAGGCCGTCGGCGGACGCCCGCCCGCCCGAACGATCCAACGGGACCTGCCCGACGGCCGTGAGGAACCAGGCCACCAGCTTCGTCATGGGTCCGCCGCGTCCGGTGAACATCTCGGCCTTCGCCGGGAAGATGACCTTCCGCGTGATCAGGGCTGGCATCACGAAGGTATCGGCGGCACCGATGTGGTTCCCGGCCAGGATGACCGGCCCCGAGGGTGGGATGTTCTCCTCCCCCACGGCGCGGGCGCCGTAGCCGAACCGCACCACCGCGCGGAACGGCACCTTGAAAAACCCATACCAACTCATGTCAGGCGGACCTCCTGACGGGTCAGCCTAGTGGGCCGTTCGCCTACGATGACGCCATGACGATCGCGGACCAGGCACGCCCCTTCCACGCCGACGGCGGGCCCGTGGGCGTGCTGTTGTGTCACGGGTTCACCGGCACCCCGGCGTCGATGATCGCGTGGGCCCGTCACCTGAACGCCGCGGGTTTCACGGTGGCATTGCCCCGGCTGCCCGGGCACGGAACGACCTGGCAGGAGCTGAGCGTCACGTCCTGGCACGACTGGTACGACTGCGTCGAAGCCGAGTATCAAGCCCTGGCGCAGCGGTGCGAAGTGGTCTTCGTGGCAGGGATCTCGATGGGAGGGTCCCTCACCCTGCGTCTGGCCGAACAGCACCCGGACATCGCCGGGCTCATGCTGGTCAATCCGGCCCTGGGCGCCGTCGACCCCCTGGCGCGGTTCGCCCCGGCGCTGAAGTACGTGATCCGCCGGGTGGATTCGGTCGGCAACGACATTCACAAACCCGGCGTCGACGAGGGCGGCTACGGCGTGACGCCGGTGGCCGCGGTAGCCGAACTGCTGGGGCTGTGGACGGACGTGCGGTCATGCCTGGACTTGGTCACGTGCCCGATCATCCTGTTCCGCTCGGCAGTCGACCACGTCGTCCCGGCATCCTCTTCGGACGCGGTGGTGCGGCAGGTCTCCAGCGACGACATCACCGAGGTGATGCTGCCCAACAGCTACCACGTCGCGACCATGGATTACGACGCCGACACCATCTTCGCGGCCTCAACGGCGTTCGTCGAGCGGGTGGCGCGGTCCGCGGCGCGGGTGTGACCTGCGCGCCGTGCGCGCTCGCTGAGACGCGACGCCCGGTGGTGGATCAGCGCCGCAGGGCGGCACGCAGCGCGTCGGTGAACGCTGCGTCGTCGGGGCGTCCCGGCGACTGCCAGTCGGCGAACCAGGCGTCGGTCTGAACTCGCCCCCAGCGCTCCTGCGCCCCCGCCACCGCCCGCGCGGCGAGCGCGTAGACGGCCAGATCACCGGCGACCACGGCCTGGTCGCTGGGAAGTGCCGCGGCGTCCGGATCGGTGGGCAGAAGCGTCGCGTTGCTGGCCTCCAGGTCGGGAAACGCACGCTCGGCCCCATGCTCGGCGTAACCCTCCACCACCCACCCGGGGGCGACGCGCGCGGGTGAGCGCGTCACGGCGTGCACCGCCTCGTGGGTGAGGAGCTGGGCACGCCCCGTGTCGTCGAGTCCCGGGCGGTCGACAGGATTGCAGACGATGCGAGCGTCATCATCGCTGCCCCGCAGCCGCACATAGGCGCCGATCCCCGCGGGTTCGCCGAACTGCAGGAGATCGGCGGGTAGCTCCACCACGAGCGAGCCGTCCCAGGCCGGGTCGGGCCGCCACGCGCTCCAGTCCTCACCGATCAGCCGAGATTGAGCCTCGGCGGCCGCCGCGAGCCAACTCTGGGCCGAGGCCGCGCGACCGGTCGCGACGATCGCCCAGACCTGGCCTTGGCGGAGCACCTCGATGGCGTGGTGCAGCCACACGACGGCATGATCGCCGAGGCGCTCAGCGATACTCGTGACCCGCCCGGCTTCGTCGACGTTGAGCGTCACCTCGGCGCTGCCCCAGCCCGGCTCGGTTCCAGCCCTGGTGCGGATGCGCAGCCCGCCGTCGTTCGGTTCGGCCCGCCACGCGCCCAGGGCCAGCGCATTGGCTGCGATGATCCGCCCCGTGGTGGCCGCCTCGGCCGCGAACACCCTGGCGAACCGGGTGGCATCGCGGCCCTCGACCGCCGCGTTGAGTTCGCTCGCGATCCGGGCGAGCAGGCCCTCCGAGACGGTGGTGCCCGGCGTCGCAACCGCACCGTTCCCCTCGTCGCCCTGCGTGGCGCACCCCGTCACCAGCCCGGCCGCCAGCAGCAGGGCCGTCCGGCGTCCGATGCGTACCGTCACGCCCCCGACGCTACCGCGCAGGAGCGCCGCCATCGCGTCCTGGCCAGGGGGTGCGGCGCTGGGGCCGGCGGACGGCACCGGGCAGCAGCCCACCGCCCAGACGGCGCCGGCGCAGTCGTCGCGCCTGATCAGGCACCACGCCGCCACCGGTGCGCCGTGATCGGGACCAGGCGAAGGGGCGGCAGCAGCCCGCCTTCAGCCATGACGTCGAGTGCCGCCCGCTCGTCGTCGGCCAGGGCCGCCGAAGGCACCTCCTGTCCCGGAGCACCCAGCAGGGCCGACACCACGCAGTCGTCGCACGCGGGGCCTTTGGCCGCGCAGCCGACGCAATCGATGAGCATCGTGTTCATGGCCTCACCCTGGCAGCGCCCGCTGACAAAACGGCGTCCCCCTGGCTGCGCCGCGTGCGACGGGCATCGTCGGGCCCCGGCCGAGACCACGTGGTCTGCGCCGTCCCAGGGGCGGGGCCCGCAGGTCTGCGCCCAGGCAGGGAACTGTCAGTGGCCCGCCGTAGCGTTCCCGATCATGACCTCCGTCGCCGCGCAGCCCAGCTTCGAGGATCTCGGCCGTCCTTTGGCCACAACGCCCTTTGTGGTGGTCGACCTGGAGACCACGGGCGCGGGCCCCGACGCGACGATCACCGAGATCGGAGCCGTCCGGGTGTGCGGGGGCGAGGTCGAGGGCGAGTTCCAGACGCTGGTGAATCCCCACGCTCACATTCCGCCACTGATCTCGGTGCTTACCGGCATCACCGACGCCATGGTCGCCGACGCCCCACGGGCCGATCAGGTGATCCCGCCGTTCCTCGAGTTCGCGCGGGGCTCGGTGCTCGTGGCCCACAACGCGGGCTTCGACGTCGGCTTCCTCAAGCGGGCGTGCGCCGACCAGGGCGTGCGCTGGCCGGGATTCGGTGTGCTCGACACGGTCGCCTTGGCCCGCGGGGTCCTGACGCGCGACGAGGTCCCCAACGTGAAACTCGCCACCTTGGCCCGGCACTTCCACGTGGCGGATCCCCCCAACCACCGGGCGCTGACGGACGCACGCGCCACGGTGACGGTGCTGCACCGGCTTCTGGAGCGCGTGGGCAACCTGGGGGTGTCCACCGTGGAGGATCTTCTCGAGTTCACCCGGGGGGTCTCTCCGGAGCGCCGCGCCAAGCGAACGTGGGCCAAGCAGGTGCCGAGCGCTCCGGGGGTCTACCAGTTCGTCGCCGACCTCGCAGATCGCGACGGCCAGGTCCGTCGCCAGGTGCTCTACGTCGGCAAGAGCGTCAACCTGCGCTCCCGGGTGGGCAGCTACTTCACGGCGTCGGAGAAGCGTCCCCGGATGGAGGAGATGATCCGCATCGCCACGGGGGTGGAGACGACGACCTGCCGCACCGCGTTGGAGGCGGAGGTGCTGGAACTGCGGCTCATCGCGGCGCACGCGCCGCGCTACAACCGTCGCTCCAAGTTC
Source organism: Propioniciclava sp. (assembly GCF_036744435.1). NCBI lineage: Bacteria > Bacillati > Actinomycetota > Actinomycetes > Propionibacteriales > Propionibacteriaceae > Propioniciclava > Propioniciclava sp. The sequence continues at coordinate 6,264 of NZ_DAIOIA010000059.1, forward strand.
CCCGAGCGCCAGCAGTGGATCAAGCTCACCCGCGAGCCTTTCCCCCGGTTATCGGTGGTGCGCACCGTGGCCGACGACGGCGCCTGCTATTTCGGCCCCTTGTCGCGTCGCAGCGCGGCTGAGGACGCGATGCTCGCCCTCTACGACGCCTTCCCGATCCGGCAGTGCACGACGCGCCTGTCCGAACGCACGCCGAGCGGTCGCTGCGCTCTGGGCGATCTCGGCAAGTGCGTGGCGCCCTGCGACGGCAGTATCGGGCGGGCTGAGTACGCCCGGCTCGTCGAGGAGGTGCGCGCCAGCCTGACGGTGGACGTCCGCGCCGTGGTGCATGCCCCGCGCGAGCGGCTCGCCGCGCTGATCGCCCAGGAACGGTTCGAGGAGGCGGAGCGGCTGACGGGTCGGCTGCGCGGGTTCGTGCGCGCCGCCACGCGCGCCCGCCGCGTCGGGGCCCTGGCCGGCTGTGCGCAACTGGTGGCCGTCCGCCGCGCCGAGGTGGGCTGGGACGCGCACGTGATCCGCTACGGGAGGCTGGCGGCTGCGGCCCATGCGCGACCGGGTGAGTCGGTCGTCGGGGTCGCCCGGGAGGCGATGGCGGTCGCCGAACAGGTGCCCACCCCGGTCCCGGGTCTGCCTGCGGCCAGCATCGAGGAAGCCGAACGGATCTGCTCCTGGCTGGAGGCTCCCGGCGTCCGCCTGATCGAGGTCGACGGCGAATGGGGCTGGCCGCTGCATGGGGCCATCGCCGAGGCCGAACTTCCGCGCTTCGCCCTGGGCGAGGCTCCGTCCGCCTCGCTAGGGTGAGCCCATGAACACCGCGATCGTCTTCATCTCCACCGCCGTCGACCAGGTCAGCGAAGTGGCCGATCGGGTCGCGGCCATGCCGGAGGTGACCGAGGTCTATTCGGTTACCGGTGACGTCGACCTGATCGCGATCGTGCGCACCCGGGAGATCGAACGCATCGCCGATGTCGTCACCGGTGGCATCAACAAGGTCCCGGGAGTGACCGGCACCAAGACTCACCTGGCGTTTCGCGCCTACTCCACCCACGATCTGGAAGCGGCCTTCTCCCTCGGCGAGTGAGGTGCGCGCTCCCGCACCGCTCCTCCCGCCGTCGGCCGGGGGCACGTCGTGCACGCACGGGTGGGGGCAACGGACTCGCCGTTCCCCCCACCCGTGCGGGATGCGAGAGGCTCAGGCCTCGTCGATCTCCACCGACTCGATGACGACCGGCTCGATCGGGCGGTCGCCCCGGCCGGTGCGGACCTTACCGATCGCGTCGACGACGTCGCGCCCGGCCTGATCGGCCACTTCCCCGAAGATGGTGTGACGGAAGTTCAGGTGCGGGGTCGGAGTGACCGTGATGAAGAACTGCGAGCCGTTGGTGCCGGGACCCGCGTTCGCCATGGCAAGCAGGTAGGGCCGGTTGAACGACAGGTCGGGGTGGAACTCATCGCCGAACTGGTAGCCCGGGCCGCCGGTGCCGGTCCCGAGCGGGTCGCCGCCCTGGATCATGAATCCGTCGATGATCCGGTGGAACGTGACACCGTCGTAGAACTTGCCGGTGGTGGTCTGGCCGGTCTCAGCGTCGCGGTATTCCTGGGTCCCGTCCGCGAGCCCCACGAAGTTGGCAACGGTCTTGGGAGCCTGCTCGTCAAAGAGGTTGAGCGTGATGTCACCGTGGTTGGTGTGGAGCGTTGCCTTCTTGGCCACGTCGGTTCCTTTCATGCGCGGGCCCGCCATGCGGGCGTTACTCCCCCACGTTACCCAAGCCCACCCGGCGTCGCGACGCGGCCACGCCCCCGAGGCATCCCTGGGAATGACGTGCTGCCCCTGTGCCGCGAGGTGGGCCTTGGGTACGGTGGCTGCTACGCGATCACGCGAACCCAATCAACCAGGAGGAAAGACCGTGAGGAAACGGAAGAACCTCGAAAGCGTTGTCGGTGATACCACCCACGCCGCTCAGGATCTCGGCAAGGACGCCCTCGCTCAAGCGGGCGTGTACCTGCAGCAGGCCCAGGAATACCTGACCCCGCTGGCCCAGGACGCCAAGAAGAAGGGCGCCAAGTTCGCCGCCGACGCCGTCGACGCCGTGCAGCCCAAGCTGGATGAGGCCCTGAACCGGGTCTCCCCCGCCATCGACGAGGCCTACGCCCGTCTGGCCCCCGCGGTCGACACGGCTCGCGACAAGGTGCAGAACAATTTCATTCCCGCCGTCAGCGAATTGCTGCACAATGCGGCCGACGATCTGGCCAAGGTCGAGATCCCGGCCCTGGTCGAGCCGCCCAAGAAGAAGTCGGGCTGGAAGACCTTCGGCAAGATCCTGCTGGCCGGCGGTCTCCTCGTCGGCGTCGTCGTGGCGCTGCGCAAGTTCCTCGCGCCGAGCGACTCGGGTTGGTACGCGCATGAGCCCAGCCAGCCGTACGTCCCGACCTCCACCCAGAACCTCGTCGACGACCTGTCGAAGAAGTCCGATGAGACCGCTGACGCGGCCTCGGAATGGATCGACCAGGCGGGTGACAAGGCCGAGGCTGCCAAGGATGCGCTCGCGGACGCTGCCGACAAGGCCGGGGAGAAGCTGAACGACGCCAAGGACGACCTGGCTGATGCTGCCTCCGACGCCAAGGACGCCTTGAAGAAGGGCGCCTCGAATGTCAAGGAGAAGGCGGCCGACGCCGTCGCTGACGCGAAGAAGGCCGCGGAGGGTGATGCTGCCCCTTTCGTGGATAGCCCTTACGGGGAAGGTTCCTTCGTCGGAGCCGAGCCGCCGGAGGGCTTTCGCATCAAGGGCAACGAGCGGTCGATGAAGTTCCACGTCCCCGGTAACGGGGGCTACGAGCGGACGATCGCAGACGTGTGGTTCGCCGACGAAGCCGCAGCTCAGGCCGCCGGCTTCACCAAGGCGCAGCGCTAGCCACCAGGCACCAGCCAGGGGGCGCGATCCGTGCGGATCGCGCCCCCTGGCGCGTGCATGGATGCCACCACCGTCGCGTCCTCAACCTCACACTCGGCCCGATACGGCGGCCTTTCTGGATGACCGTTCGTCCCGAGGAGCCATCATGTCCGTCGCCCTGTTCTCCGTTTCGCCGTCAGGGAAGCGTCGCGTCGACCCCGACCGGTGGGTCGACGCGGCACCGTTTCGCGCGCATCTGACGCATCTGTGCGCCGCCTCGGGCCTGACCTGGCCGGTGGTCGCGCTGCACGCGGGGTTGACGCTGCGCCACGCCGACGCCCTCCTGCACGGCCGCGAGGGGCGTCCGGCGCGCCGGCTTCCTCGGCCTGCTGCGCAACGACTGTGGCAGGTCGAGGTGGGCGATCTGCTGGTCCTGAGGCGCACTCTGCTCCCCGCCGACGCGACCGCGCATCGTGTCGCCGTCCTGCGGGAACGCGGCACCTCCGCGGCGCGCATCTGCGCCGACCTCGGCTGGCCACCGGCGCGGCTTCGGTCGCTGCTGGGGCGCACCCCGGGTCGGGTGACCGCAGTGGAGGCGCTGGGGGTTCGAGCTCTGGCCGAATCCCTCGATCGGGTAGACCAGCGTTCACCGGTGCGCGACGCCCGTGCGGCCTAGGCTCAGCCCGTGCCCTCCCCCGTCGCGCCGCAGCTCGTCTCGATCGACGCCCTCCCCCTCCTCGCCTGGGGCTTGATCGGGGCGGCCCTGCTCGGGGTGGCGATGGCCGCCCTGGCGCCCCATGTCCTGCGCGCGCTGCCCGAGCCCCTGCACGATCCCGAGGCTCCCCGCTACAGCAGTTTGGCCACGCCCGGCTTCATCGTCACCACGGCCGCGTTGACGGCGCTGGGCAGCGCCGTGGTGGTGTGGCGCGCCGACCCCGCCCTCTGGCTCGCGTGGTCGTCGCTCACGACGGTCAACGTTCTGGCCTGCGCCATCGATGCCCGCACCACGTGGCTGCCCGCCCGGCTGTCGTGGGCCGGGTGGACCCTCGCCGCGCTGGGGATGCTCGCCGCTGGCGTGGCGGCGTGGTCGTGGCTGCCGGTGGTGGCGGGCCTGGTCGGCGCGCTCGTCGTGGGTGGCTTCTTCCACGCCGTGTGGCGGCTCAGCGGGCAACTCGGCTACGGGGACGTCCGGCTGGCCACCACGGTGGGGGCGGTGACCGCGCTGTCCTCGCCCGCGCTGGCGCTGTGGGCTCTCCTCGCCGGTACTCTGCTCGGCGCCCTCACGGGGCTGGTCCTCCGCGCCTGCGGGCGCGTGGGCGGCTTCCCCTACGGGCCGGGGCTCCTCACGGGGGCATTCGTCGCCCTGCTCCTGCCCTGGGTGTGAGTCGCGGGCCGGGAACGTGTCGAGCGAGTCGGCGGCTGACCGCCAGTCCGCGCCTGTCCGACAGTCTGCGGTCAGCCCGCCAGCCTGTGGGTCACCTCGACCCACCGCTGCAGCAGCGAACTCGCCGTACCGTCGTTCAGCACGGCCGCAGCGCGCGCCAGGCGCGCGCGGAACTGCTCGGCGAGCGGTGCATCCGGGTCGGGGCCCTCGAACGCCAGGAGGGCGGCGGCCGCATTCAGCGCCACGATGTCGCGCACGGCCCCGGGCTTTCCTGCGAACGTGTCGCGCGCCACCTGCGCGTTGAAGGCGGGGTCACCGCCCACGAGGTCGGCCCGCACAGCGCGGGGGATACCCAGTTCCGCCGGGTCGAGGGACGTTTCCACCGCGCGCCCATCCGCAATCACCCAGACACGGCTCTGCGTGGTCGTCGTGAGTTCGTCGAGCCCGTCGCCGCCGTGGAAGACCAGGCCGCGCTGTCCGCGCCCGGCGACCACGTCGGCCACGACACCTGCCATGACCGGGTCGGCGACGCCGATCGCCTGCGCATTCGGTCGCGCCGGGTTGGCCAGCGGACCCAGGAAGTTGAAGACGGTTCGGATGCCCAGCTCGCGCCGGGGAACGGCGGCGTTGCGCAGGGAGGGATGGTAGTGCGAGGCGAACAGGAAGACGATGCCGACCTCGTCGAACACCTGCGCCTGCGCCGCGGGGTCGAGATCGAGGACGACGCCCAGCGCTTCCAGGCAGTCGGCCGTCCCCGACGCCGACGAGGCGGCCCGGTTGCCGTGCTTGACGACGCGGGCCCCTGCCGCGGCGGCCGTCACGGCAGCCATCGTGGAGATGTTGACCGTGTTGGCCCGGTCGCCTCCGGTACCGACGATGTCGACGGCCTCGGCGGTGGGCAAGGAGATCGGTCGGGCGTTCGCGAGCATGCCGCTTACCAGGCCGGTGAGCTCCCCGGGGGTGACCCCCTTGGCTTGCAGGGCGACCATGAAGCCTGCGATCTGGGCCGACGTTGCGGCACCGGCCAGGATTTCGTTCATCGCCCAGGCTGCCGCATCCGAATCGAGGTCGGTGCCGGTCACCAGGCCGGTCAGCAGGTCAGGCCAGGTCTGGCTCACGAGACGTGCGCCTGCTTCCCCAGGCGCTCACGCAGCAACTCGGCGACGGGGGTCGGCAGCCGGACCGGGTCGATCGGGTAGGGCACGACCGCGTCGGCCCGAGACCAGGTGGCCAACCAGGCGTCCGCCACACGCTCGACCAGGAGCAGGAACGGCGGGCAGCCGGGGACCTCGTCCTTGGCCTGGCGGCACAGCCCCATCCCGCCGAGCGGGACGGCCTCGCCGTCGGCGATCACCAGGTCGATGCCGCCCTCATCCAACGTCTTGATGGCGGCCTGGTGCGTCGCGCACTCCACCATGGTGAGTTCGGGCACATCGGCCGCGACGCGCCGACCCAGTGCCACCTTGATCTGATCGCGGGTCCGGCGGTCGTCGGAGTAGATCAGGATGGTGGCCTTGGCGGCAGGTGCCTCTTCGCTCATCGCGTCCTCACTTCTTCCACGGGCAACGGCTGCCATGCTATCGCCCAGATCGGCCTGGCGGCGCACGGAACGCCCCTCCCGTGGTAGGGGCCGGGCCGTGGTGGCGCCGGCCGCCCAGATAACGAACGCTCATCTTTTAGCGACTGGGTCCCGTACGAACGTGACCCCGGCACGGTTCAACGGTAATAATGGCGCCCGTGGCGAATACATCGAATACGAGCGCGGTCCCGGTCGTCCCTCACGGCGCACTCCACCCGGTGGCGCCCGCACGGCTGAACGGCATCAAGGGCCGTCCGGACATGTTGGCTGTCGGCACGGTGATCTGGCTCGCGAGCGAGCTGATGTTCTTCGCCGCGTTGTTCGCCGCCTACTTCAACCTGCGCAACGTCACCACCTCGATGGCCGCGCCCGGCGAGGAGACCATGTGGCAGTGGGGCAGCGCCCACTTCATGCAGAGCTGGTTCGGCATCGACGCCCCCTGGTTCTCACTGATCAACACCACCATCTTGGTGCTGTCCTCGATCACCTGCCAGGTGGGGGTTCACCGCGCGGAGCGAGGGTTCGTCTCCCGCACCGGGGGGCTGCTCAACGTCGCCAAGTGGGGGATGCGCGAGTGGTACACGCTCACCTTCGTCATGGGGGCGGTCTTCCTCGGTGGTCAGGCCTACGAGTACGCCACGCTCGTCTCTGAGGGCTTCCTGCCGAGCACCAACGCCTACACGTCGGCCTTCTTCCTCGCCACGGGCTTCCACGGCCTGCACGTCCTCGGCGGCCTGATCCTGTTCATCTTCATGCTGGGCCGGACCTACATCGCACGCACCTTCACCCATGAGCAGCGCGTCAGCGCCATCGTGGCCTCGTATTACTGGCACTTCGTCGACATCGTGTGGATCATCCTCTTCGCGGTGATCTACATCATCCGCTGACCGTCCGTCCCCACTTCGAAAGGCGCACACACCATGCGATCGGGTCATCCCAGAAGGCGGCGCAAGGCGGCGCGACCCCTCTCCCTCGTCCTGGCACTCGTCCTGCTCGGCTCCCTGTATGCGGCGTTGGTGCCGACGAGCCAGGTGGCTGCCGACAACGGCACCTCCGCCCAGGTCGCCGAGGGCAAGGCACTGTTTCAGGTGACCTGCTCCTCGTGTCACGGGCTCAACGGCGAGGGCACCTCGCAGGGCCCCTCCCTGATCGGCGTCGGCGCGGCCTCGGTCGACTTCCAGATGAGCACCGGCCGCATGCCCATGGCTCGCCCCGGTGAGCAGGCTCCCCGCAAGGTGAACACCTACACCGCCGAAGAGATCGGCAGCATCTCCGCGTATGTCGCCTCGCTGGGCCCCGGCCCGGCGATCCCGAACTCGTCACAGTACGACTACTCCAACCTGACCGACGAGGAGATCGCCCGGGGCGGCGAACTGTTCCGCACGAACTGCTCCGCGTGCCACCAGGCCGCCGCCAACGGCGGGGCTCTGCCGAACGGCAAGTACGCCCCGTCGCTGCACGGCGTCGAGCCGCTGCACATCTACGAGGCCGTGCGCACCGGCCCGCAACAGATGCCCGTGTTCGCCGCGGGCGCCATCCCCGATGAGGACGTCGCCGCGATCATCGGTTACCTCAAGGGGATGGAGGAGGAGCCGTCGGCCGGCTTCACGCTCGGCGGGCTCGGCCCGGTCACCGAAGGTCTGTTCGGCTGGATCATCGGGATCGGCGGTCTGTGCCTGTTCGCCGTCTGGATCACTTCACGAGGAGCGCGAGCGAAATGACGCACGACCAGTCCACTCTGATCCCGCGTGAACAGGGCGACCCGGACGTCCCGGTGTCGGATCCCGGCATCGAGCCGCACGTCGAGCGCTACACCGACTCCGACCCGCGACTGAGCCAGCGCACCTATCACCAGGTGGTGGCGATCTTCGGTGTCGTGCCGATCCTCGCGATCGCCTTCGTGGTGATCTACTTCGCCGTCCCCCCCGCCGCGACCGCGGAGCTGCTGGGGTTGCGGTGGGCCGTCCAGCCCACCCTGCTGGGCCTGAGCGCCGGCCTGGGGGTCCTCCTCATCGGCATCGGCGCCATCCACTGGGCCCGCCAGCTCATGAACGACACCGAGATCTCCGAGGAGCGCCACCCGGTGGCGTCCACTCCGCAGGAGAAGGCGGGATTCCTCGCCGCCGTCAACGCAGGCGCCGAGGACGCCGGCATCAAGCGCCGCGGCATGCTGCTGGGATCCCTGGGGGGAGCCATCGGCATCATGGCCGTCCCTGCCCTGGTCACGCTCGCCGACTTGGGTCCGTGGCCGACCGCGGCGACGCGCAAGGAGACGTTGGAGCACACCTTGTGGGCCGACGGCGTACGCGTCGTCAACGACACCAACTGGGTCCCCCTCAAGGCCGCCGACATCGAGATCGGGCAACTCGTCAACGCCGAGCCGGAGAACCTGCGTGACCTCCACGGCACCGAGTACCAGAACATGAAGGCCAAGACGGCCCTCATCGTCGTCCGCATGGACCCGAACTCCATCAAGATCCCCGAGTCCCGTCAGGACTGGCAGGTCGGCGGGATCCTGGCCTACAGCAAGATCTGCACCCACGTCGGCTGCCCCATCTCCTTGTGGGAGCAGCAGACTCATCACCTGCTGTGCCCCTGTCACCAGAGCACGTTCGACCTCGCCGACTCCGGCGTCGTCGTCTTCGGCCCCGCAGCACGCTCGCTGCCCCAGTTGCCGCTCAAGGTCGACGCAGAGGGCTACCTCGTGGCCCAAAGCGACTTCACGGTCCCGGTCGGCCCCAGCTTCTTCGAGCGGGACTCCCGCAACGACTACAAGAAGGGTGACCGATAATGGCGAGGCCCGCTGAGATCTCCCCCGAGGCGCCCCTGCTCGACACCCAGGCCCCCACCGACGAGGACACACTCACCACGGTGCCGGGTCCCGTCGGCTGGCTGGACGAACGCCTCGGCGTCGCGAAGATCGGCAAGGCCGCCCTGCGTAAGGTCTTCCCCGATCACTGGTCCTTCCTGCTGGGCGAGATCGCGCTGTACTCGTTCATCGTCCTGCTGCTCACGGGGCTGTTCCTCACCATCTGGTTCAAGCCGTCGATGGCCGAGATCGAGTACGAGGGCAGCTACCAGTTGCTCCGCGGGCTTCCGATGTCGCAGGCCTTCGAGTCGACCCTGCATCTGAGCTTCGACGTGCGCGGCGGACTGCTGGTCCGCCAGATCCACCACTGGGCGGCCATCTTGTTCATGGCGTCCATGACGGTGCACATGCTGCGCATCTTCTTCACCGGCGCCTACCGCAAGCCGCGCGAACTGAACTGGCTCATCGGCGTCGTGCTGTTGTCGCTGTCGATGATCGCCGGCATGACCGGCTACTCGCTGCCCGATGACCTGTTGTCCGGCACGGGCCTGCGGTTCACGCAGGGTGCCATCTTGTCGGTGCCCGTGATCGGCACCTGGGTGCAGTTCTTCGTGTTCGCGGGCGAATACCCAGGCGACGCGATCATCGCCCGGTTCTACATGGCTCACATCCTGTTGATCCCGGCCATCCTGCTGGCCCTCATCGGCGCGCACATGGCACTGCTGGTGTACCACAAGCACACGCAGTTCCCCGGTCCCGGGCGCACCGAGAAGAACGTCGTGGGCTACCCGATGTTCCCGGTCTACATGGCCAAGGCGGGCGGGTTCTTCTTCATCGTGTTCGGCGTCCTGATCCTCATGGGTGCCACCATGTCGATCAACCAGGTGTGGCTCTACGGCCCGTACAACCCCGCCCAGGTCACCGCTGGTTCCCAGCCTGACTGGTACATGGGGTGGGTGGAAGGCGCAGTCCGGATCATGCCGGGCTTGGAGTCCCACTGGGGCCCCACCACCTGGTCGTGGAACATCTTCCTCCCGTTCGCCGTACTGATGGGCATCTTCTACACGTCACTGGCGTTGTGGCCCTTCGTCGAGTCATGGATCACGGGAGACAAGCGCGAGCATCACCTGTTGGATCGGCCCCGGAACGCCCCGACGCGGACGGCACTCGGTGTGGCGGGTATGACCTTCTATGGGTTGTTGTGGACCGGTGGCGGCAACGACATCATCGCCACACATTTCCACCTGTCGCTCAACGCGGTGACGTGGTTCTTGCGCTTCGCGGTCTTCCTCGGCCCGGTGGTGGCGTTCCTCATCACGAAGCGCATCTGCCTGTCCCTGCAGCGGGCCGACCGCGAACGGCTGTTGCACGGGTCGGAGTCGGGGATCATCACCCAGAGCCCGGAGGGAGGGTTCTCCGAGCCGCACACGCCGATCTCGCACGATGAGGCGTACACGCTCACCCAGCACACGCAGCACACTCCGCTGGAGGAGACCCCGACCGTCGACGAGCACGGCGTTCGCGTCAAGAATCCCGACGCCGTCAGCGGCTTCCGGGCACGGCTCTCACGCTGGTACTCCGGCGATAACATCCCGATTCCGTCGCGCAGCGAGATCGCCGATGCCGCCCATCACGGAGATGAGAGCCACAGCGACGCCGAGCCGGGCGAGCTCGAGGCGGAGGACACCACGTCCGAAAGCCAGCTCCACTAGGCGCTCCGAAGCAGAAGTTCTGTCAGCCGCGCGCGAGGGGCGGTGGCCATCCAGGGTCGCCGCCCCTCGCGCACGACTACGCTGAGGGTCGTGCGTTTCACCACCGGCAAGCCCGATCATGATCTGACCTACGACGACGTCTTCATGTCGCCGACGCGATCCTCCGTCCGCTCCCGCATGGAGGTCGATCTCACGTCGACCGATGCGCTGGGCCTCCCGACCCCGCTCGTCGTCGCCAATATGACCGCCATCTCCGGGCGTCGCATGGCCGAGACGGTCGCGCGGCGCGGCGCGGTCGCGATCATTCCGCAGGACCTCTCCCCCGCCGCGGCGACCGACGCGATCGTCCGCGTGAAGTCGGCGCACACCGTCTTCGACACCCCGATCCGGGTGACGGCCGACATGATCGTCGGGGACGCGCTACCGCTCATCCCCAAACGGGCTCATGGCGTCGCGGTCGTGCTGGAGGACGGCGCCCCCGTGGGCTTGTTGTCCGCCGCAGAGGCGGCCGGCATGGATCGCTTCGTGCCGGTGCACGAACTGATGACGACCGATCTCACTCTGGTGCCCGCCACGATCGCACCCCAGGAGGCGTTCGATCTGCTCACCGAGCAGCGGCGCAAGATCGCCATCGCGGTCGACGGGGCCGGGCAACTGGTCGGTGTCCTCACGCTCAAGGGAGCCATGCGCTCAGCCCTGTACGCGCCCGCCGTCGACGCCCAGGGCAGACTCCGCATCGGGGCCGCGGTCGGCATCTCAGGTCCCACCCAGGAGCGGGCGGACGCCCTCCTGGAGGCCGGAGCGGACGTGTTGGTCATGGACACCGCGCACGGCCACCAGGACCGGATGCTGGAGACCCTGCGCCTGGTCCGCGAGGTGCGCGACGCGCACGCGGCCCGCACCGGCGTCCGGGTGCCGTTGGTGGGCGGCAACATCGTCACCGCCGAGGGCACCAACGACCTGATCGAGGCCGGCGCCGACATCGTGAAGGTGGGCGTCGGTCCGGGTGCCATGTGCACCACGCGGATGCAAACGGGAGTGGGGCGGCCGCAGTTCTCCGCGGTGCTGGACTGCGCCGCAGCTGCCGCCGACCTCGGCAAGGCGATCTGGGCCGACGGCGGCATCCGGCACCCTCGCGACGTTGCCCTCGCTCTGGCCGCTGGTGCGGGTGCCGTCATGGTGGGTTCGTGGTTCGCGGGTACGCACGAGTCCACGTCCCCGCTCATGCGTGACGCGGACGGACGCGCCTACAAGGAGTCCTTCGGGATGGCTTCCGCCCGCGCCGTCCGCGCCCGGACCAAGGAGCAGAGCTTCTTCGATCGAGCCCGGGCGTCTTTGTTCGAGGAGGGCATCTCCTCGTCGCGCATGTACCTCGACCCCGCGCGGCCCGGCGTCGAGGACCTCATGGACTTCATC
>NZ_DAIOIA010000060.1:0-17354 GCF_036744435.1 Propioniciclava sp.
GACGTGGCCGCGGTGCCGGTCGCGGGCAGGGGGGCGGGTGGCTGGGACCCGTCGCCGAACACCCATCCCTCGGCGTTGCCTGCCTGCGGATGGGAGGTGGTGTAGCCGAGCTGGGAGTACGTCCACGCGCCGAACCCCCCGGACGCATCCCGGGTGGCCTGCCAGTAGGACCAGTAACCGCTCGGCGTCACGCTGCACGTCTGAGGCTGCTCGTCGATGCGGCACAGCAGTCCGGGGGAGGAGTCCTGGGTGGCGAAGCCGGCCGAGGCGAGCGCCTCCTGGCCCGTGGAGTACCCGGATGCGCAGCCCGCACCCTGGCCCTCGACGACGACCCACACGCCCGCACAGGACGCCGGATCCTGGGTCGGCGCGGCCGCCGCCGGACCCGCCGCCGCGACCCCGATCAGGGCCGCTGCGGCAAGCGCGGCGCCGACGCGCCGACCGGTCATCATCGGGCGCTGGTGCGGCGCAGGCCGACGACGGCCGCCCCGAGGAGGACGATCACGGCCGCCGCGCTTCCGATCCATGCGCTGGGATCGAGCCAGCCGGCGGGGGTAGCCGACGTGGCCGCGCCGGGCGTCGCGGACGCCGACGCCGACGCCGATGCGGCGGGCCGTCGGCGACCAGGTCGCGTCGAGGTACGACACCCCGGACAGGCCCAGGGCGGCCTGTGCGGTGGCGAGCACGTCGGGGGCTCCGGCGTTCAGGAAGGAACCGTCGGTCTGCTGCTGCGAGACGAGGTAGACGACCGAGGCGTCCACGTTCTTCCCGGCGGTGGCGAGCGCGGCGGCCATCACCGCCGTCGAGTTCACCGGGTTGAAACCCGTGTAGGAGCCATCGGCCTGGATGTTCTGATCCGCCCAGGCGACCGTCTTGGTGACCGAGGCGTCGTCACCCAGCGCGGTCAGCGCCTGCAGGGCCAGAGCGGTCGAGTCGGCATCTGACGGCTGCCCGGCCTGGTAGGTGAAGCCGCCATCGCTGTTGTGGAACGTGAGCAGATAGGTGCCTAGCGCCGCGGGGACGTCCTCGTCAGCGCGGGTGAGTGCCACCGCCGCCAGGCCACTCGCGAACGGGCCGGGGTAGCTGCCGAAGCTGCCGTCGGCGGCGATGCCGTTCTTCACGGTGGCGATGAGGTCGGTGCCCAGCGCGGTGCGGGGATCCTCGCCCGCCGCCTCGAGAGCCACGGCGGCCTTGGCCGCGGCCTCAGGAGAGCCCGCCGCGTAGGCGGCGCCCTTCTCCTTCAGGGCGGTGACGAGCCGATCGACGGTGGCGGCCTGCGCCGGGTCGTTCGCCGCCGCGAGGGCGATCAGGGAGTCGGCGATCTGCCCGGGATCGTCGATGGTCTGTTGTCCGAGCCAGGCTGTGGCCTTGGCTGCGGCGGTGGGATCGGCGGCGTGCGCGGGCACCGCGAGCCCGAGCGTGAGTGCGAGAACGGTGGCGAGCCAGGCCACGAAGGTGGAGCGTCGGAGGGTCATCCGGATCGAGTTCCTCACTGAGTCACGCGGAGGCCGTTCAACGGATGTGAAGTCGTGGTCGCCGCCCGCGCTCCTCGACGGGTCGTTGGTTGTCCTGGATCTACACAGGTGCTCCGACTACGGCGTTGATCGCCTCACGGCTGCGGGTCAGTCCAAGAATTTCACCTGGTTCCCCCGCGCAGGTCCTGCTCTAGGTTACCGCAGCGCAACGGGGTGCGGGCCAAGCGCCCGCACCCCGTTCCGGTCGTTGATGGTGCTGAGAGAAAGGAAGGTTGACGCCTACTCCGTCGCGTCGTCGACGGCGCTCTTGACGTCGTCCACGACCCCCTTGGCCGCGTCCTTGACCTTCTCCCCGGCCTGCTTCGCCTTGGCTGCGGCTTCCTTCGCCGCGCCCTTGGCCTCGAGCTCCTCGTTGTCGGTCAGGTCACCGACCGTTCGCTCGATCTTGCCGCCGAGTTCCTCAGCCTTGTTAGAGATCTTGTCGCCGATACCCATACGGACCTCCTGACCGGCGGCGCGTCCGTGCCGCCTCCTTGTCGAGACACCCTAGGCGGATGGCCGTTGGAATCCAAGGGTCTGTGGCGAATCAACCGCGCGAGGCCGAGGAGTCGTCTGGCTCGGTCGCCGCGGACACCGCGAACACCCGGAACCCCTTGGCCGACGCCGTGCGATCACAGCGGTATCCCTGCTCCACCAGCCAGCGCTGGAGCGAGTCCGCGCCGAGGTTGCGGCCCACCACGAGGCGGGCCACCCCCCCGGGCGCCAGCCTGGGCAGCCAGGTGAGCAGGAGATCGTGCAGCGCGGGCTTGCCGATCCGAATCGGGGGATTGGACCAGATCTCGTCGTAGCGGCGGGCGGGGTCGGCCTGCTCCGGGGCGAGGGGATGCACGCGCTCCGCGACTCCGTGGCTGAGCGCGTTGACCGCGGTCAGCTCCAGGGCGCGCTGGTTGACGTCCACGGCGTCCACCTCTGCGTGGGGGTTGGCCGTCGCCAGCGCCACGGCGACCACGCCGTACCCGGTGCCCAGGTCCAGAAGTCGGCCGGCGGCGGGGGCCGGGGTGTGACTGCGCAGCAGCACGCCGGTGCCCAGGTCCAGGCCGTCGTGGGAGAACACGCCTGCGGCGGTGGTGAAGGTCCACTCGGTGTCCCAGAACCGGGCCGTGATGGTGCGGCGATGCTCAGCCCCGCTGGGGGTCTCGAAGTAGTGGGTCACACGATCTCCTCTCGTTCCCGACGCGCCCGTGCCTGTCGCTGGCGGTCGGCCAAGCCAGCGTCGTCCGGATAGCCGACCTCCTCCAGGACCAGCCCGTGCGGCGGCATGACGGTGATGTCGCCGCTGCGCTGGCCAAGCAGGAGCAGGTCGGCGATCCAGCCGGGTGGGCAACGGCCCTGCCCGACGGCCACCAGGGCGCCCACGACGGAACGCACCATGGAGTGGCAGAAGGCGTCGGCGCGCAGGGTCACCTCGATCACACCGGTGGGTGTGCGGACCACGTGCGTCTCCAGGACCTCCCGGATCGTGGTGGCACCCTCTCGACGCTTGCAGAACGCCGCGAAATCGTGCAGCCCCCGCAGGGCGGCGGCCGCCTCGTCCATGGCGGGCACGTCGAGCGGCCCCCGGACCCGGACCTCCACCCCGCGGGTCAGCGGATCGCCGGCATCGTCCCGCAGGGCGAAGACGTAGCGGCGCCATACCGCGGAGAACCGGGCGTCGAAGCCATCGGGCGCCTCGGTGACGCGGTACACCACCACGTCTGCAGGGAGAACCCGCGCCAACCGCCGGAGCAGTTCGGGGGCGAGGCCGGGGCTGGGCAGATCGACGTGGGCCACCTGGCCGCGGGCATGGACGCCTGCATCCGTGCGGCCGGCCACCGTGAGCTCGGCCGGATCGGAGAGGCGCAGGACGCGGGTGATCCACTCCTGCAGGGTTCCCTGGACCGTCCGCAGTCCGTCTTGGACGGCCCAGCCGTGGAATGCTGCACCGTCGTAGGACAGGTCGAGGCGATAGCGGGTCACCACGACTCCTCCCCGTCCGGTTCGGGCAGCGGCGTCCGCACCACCAGGTCGGATTGGGCGGACGTGGGGGAGCGCACGTAGTCGAGGTCGTACACGGTGCGCCCGGCCGCCAGCCCGCGGGCTTCGTACTTGGTCACGGGGCGTTCGGCATACCGAGGCGCCCAGCCTCCTTCGGCGTTCGCCAGGCCTGGGGTGGCGTCCAGCACCTCGCGCATCGCGAGGGCGTACTCCTCCCAGTCCGTGGCCAGCCGCCAGTGGGCGCCTAAGGCGAGCCGCGAGGTCGCCAGGGCGGCGAACCCCGGTTCGATGAGGCGCCGCTTGTGGTGGCGGGCCTTGTGCCAGGGGTCGGGGAAGAACACCCACAACTGGGCCAGGGTTCCCGGCGCCACCAGCTTGCTCAGTCCCTGGACT
The DNA here is from genome assembly GCF_036744435.1 of Propioniciclava sp. Classification (NCBI taxonomy): domain Bacteria; kingdom Bacillati; phylum Actinomycetota; class Actinomycetes; order Propionibacteriales; family Propionibacteriaceae; genus Propioniciclava; species Propioniciclava sp. The sequence continues at coordinate 3,903 of NZ_DAIOIA010000060.1, forward strand.
CCGTCGGCCAGGACGAGGCGCACGTTGCCGATCCCTTCCCTCGCCAGCAACGACAGCGTCGAGGCGGCGGCGGGTTGGAAGACCTCGAAACCCACCACGTTGGCGTCGGGGTGGGCTCGCGCCAGCGCGGCCAGTGCCTCCCCGCGGCCCGAGCCGATCTCCACCATCAGCGGGGCCGCCCGGCCGAAGACGGCCGACCAGTCGACGGCGGCGTCCGCCCTGATCGACGTCGACCGCTCGCCGCGCGGCACCGCGACGACCAGTCGGTCGGCGTGCCCGTTCCAGGCGCGTTCCTGCGACGGGTTCATCCGGGCGGAGCGGCGCACGTAGGAGACGACCTCGCGGTGGATGCGGGGCCGGTCGGCTGGTCGAAAGCTCACCCGAGGAGGATAGCGACGCCGGCCCCCCCTGGCCGGGGCCGAGCCGGGGGCGGGCCGGGGTCGGGGGAGCGGCCGCGAGCGTGGCGCTTGGCTAGGCTGGGGCCCGACGTAGTCGTCGGACGACCCCGGGAGGAATCGTGCGCACCATCCTGAACGTGATCTGGCTCTTGTTCGGCGGCATCTGGCTGGCCCTGGGGTACTTCTTGGTCGGCATCCTCGCGTGCGTGCTGATCGTGACGATCCCGGTCGGCGTGGCGGCGTTCCGGATGGGGTCGTTCGCTTTGTGGCCCTTCGGCAAGACGGTCGTCAACCGGCCCGGTTCCGGTGTCGGCTCCGCGCTGATGAACGTGATCTGGTTCGTCATCGGCGGCCTGCCGCTGGCCGTGGGCCACCTCACCACCGCGGCCGCCCAGGCCATCACCATCGTCGGTATTCCGCTTGCGATCGCCAACGTGAAGATGATCCCCGTCACGTGCTTCCCCTTCGGCAAGCAGATCGTGGACAGCCGCAGCATCCCCGCGGGTACGACCCCGGTCTTCTCTTTGTGAGCCGCGTGGGGGGCCTCCTCGCGGGGGACCCGCTCGCGCGGGCGTCACGGTAGCGTGGGCCCGTGTTCGACCCCCAGTTGTACTTCTCGACGGTCTTGACGCTGTTCGTCATCCTCGATCCGCCCGGCCTGCTGCCCGTCTTCTTGGGGTTGACCCGAGGTATGCCCGCTGAGGCGCGACGCGCCTCAGCCCGGAACGCCGCCGTCGTCGCGTTCGGCATCATCTGCGTCTTCGCCGTCTTCGGCCGTTTCATCCTCGACTACCTACACATCACCATCGAGGCGCTGCAGGTCTCCGGCGGGCTCCTTCTGCTGCTGGTCGCGATGCAGTTGCTGACGGGATCGGCCGAGAACGAGGCCCTCGAATCGGGCACCAACATCGCCATCGTCCCCTTGGGCATCCCGCTGCTGGCCGGCCCCGGGTCCATCGTCGCGATGATGCTGGCCGTCGACGCTGCCCGGGGTGACATGTGGGGCTACGTCACCGTCGGAACCGCCTTGGTGACGGCGATGTTCCTGGTGTGGGTGTTCCTGCGGTTCGCCGGAGGCATCAGGCGGGTCCTGCGCGAGTCGGGCACCGTGTTGCTGACCCGGATCGCAGGCATGCTGCTGGCGGCGATCGCCGTGCAGATGCTCGCCGACGGGATCTTGGCCTTTCTGAGGCAGATATGAGCAGCGAGGTGACCCAGGCCCCCGACGGGCCCGCGGCGCGCTGGTTCGCCGGATTCACCGCCCGCATCCACCGCGCGCTTCCTGCCCGCGTTCGGAGGGTCCTGCCGGTGACCTTCATCGGTTACGCGATGATCAACGGCAGCGCGTTCCTGCTCGACATGGGCATCCTCGCCTTCCTGGAACAATTCCGGGTCGGCGGGCTGCCCTACGGGGTGGTGTTCTCGATCGGCTACGGCGTTGCCTCGATCTACGCGTTCATCCTCAACCGGTGGCTCAACTTCCGGGAGCACGGCGACCTGGGCAAGCAGTCGGGCAAGTACACCTTCGTCATCGTCAGCAACTACGTGATCTGGATCCTCGGCTTCGGGTCGTTGCTGGGAGTGCTGCACGTTCCGGTCATGCTGGCGCGCGTCATCGCCGCCTGCATCGAAGGTCTCTACATCTATCTGATGCTGCGGCTGTGGGTCTTCCCGCGGGCCAAGCTGGAGCCGGTCCCCGAGGAGCCCGCCGCGTCCTAGCGGATCTCCCCGGGGCGACGCCTCAGCCGACCTGCATGGCCAGGCCCGGGGGAAGCAACTCGTAGCCGTGCGCCGCGCGCGTGAACCTGCCCGTGCCATGGGTCAGCCCGCGCAGATCGATCGCGTAGCGGGCCAGCTCGGCCTGCGGGACGAGCGCCTGGATCGTCACCAGGCGTCCGTCGGTGTCCGAGCCGAGCACCTGCCCGCGACGCCCCGGCAGGTCGCTCATCACCGCGCCCAGGTAGTCGTCGCGGACCGTCACGGTCACCAGGTCGATGGGCTCCAGCAGGGCGATCATGCCCTGCGCGGCCTCCTTGAGCGCGGCCGCGCCGGCCATCTGGAAGGCCATGTCGGAGGAGTCCACCGAATGCGCCTTCCCGTCGGTCAACGTGACCTGGACGTCCACCATGGGGTGCCCGCTGTCGACTCCCCGCTCGAGTTGAGCCCGGACCCCCTTCTCCACCGACGGGATGAACTGACGGGGAACCGCGCCGCCGACCACCTTGTCGACGAACACGAAGCCGGCCCCGCGGGGCAGCGGCTCCACCTCGAGGGTCACCACGGCGTACTGGCCGTGCCCGCCCGACTGCTTGACGTGACGGCCCAGCGCGGATGCCGGGCCCGTGAGCGTCTCGCGGTAGCCGATCCTGACCTCTTCGGGAACGACGTTGACGCCGTAGCCGTCACCGAGCCGGTTGAGCAGCAGATCCGCGTGCGCCTGCCCGGTGGTCCACAGCACGAGTTGGTCGCCGACCCCCCGCGTGACCCGCACCGCGGTGTCCTCCAGCGCCAGGCGCTGCAGAGCGACCGCCAGTTTGCCCTCGTCGTTGCGGGTGGCCGCCCTGATCGCCACGGGGTGCAGCGCGGGCGGGGTATGCCAGTTCGGCACCACCACGACGTCGTCCCGGCTGGTGAGCGTGTCGCCCGTCTCGGCCGTCGTCAGCTTGGGGACCATGACGATCTCCCCGGCGATGGCGACGGTCTTGGGCTTCAGCTCCGTGCCCGCCGCGTACTGGATCTGTCCGATGCGCTCCTCGTCGTCATGATCGGGGCGGACCGCGTCGTCGGTGCCGACGAAGAAGGAGCGGTGGCCGGACACGTGCACCGTGTCGTCGCTGCGCAACGTGCCCGCGAAGACCCGGACCATCGACAGGCGTCCCGCGAACGGGTCGGTCGTCGTCCGCACCACCTGAGCGATGAGGGGGCCCTCCGGGTCGGTCGGGGCAGGCGGCTCGGGTTCGCCCGTGAGCCGGACGGTGGCCGGGTTGGCGTGCAGGCTGGAGGTCGGGAATCCCTGATTCATCAGGCTGAGCAACTCCTCGGCTCCGAGCCCCAGGGCTTGCACGACGGGGACGACCGGGTAGAGATTGGCCCCCGCCGTGGCCTTCATCAGGTCGCGCAGCAGGTAGTCGCGTCCGGGATCGGCGCCCTCCAGGTAGGACTCCATCAAGGCGTCGTCCTCGGCCTCCTGGATCAGCCCCTCCAACAGCGGGCCGCGGTAGGCCTCGACCAGGGATTCGTGGCTCTCGTCGCCTTCGTGCAGCAGCGGGACGCCGCCGGCGGAGTAGTCCCGGAACCGGTGCGACAAGACGCCGACCGTGCCCGTGATGGCGGGGCCGCGCCCCACCGGGACGTGGGTGGGCAGCACCCCCTCCCCGAAGGCCTCCTGGAGCGCCTCGACAGCACCGTCGAAGTCGTCATGAGCAGCGTCGAGCTTGGTCAAGGCGATCACGCGTGGGATGCCTGCCTCCGCGCATTCATCCCACAGCGCCTGGGCGGCCGCGTCGATGCCGTCGGCGGCGCTGACCACGAAGATGGCGGCGTCCGCCGCACGAAGCCCGGCGCGCAACTCACCGACGAAGTCGGGATGCCCGGGGGCGTCCAGCAGGTTGATCACGACATCGGCGTTACGCAGAGAGGCCAGGTAGAGCTGGGAGAGACGCTCGGCGGTGTCTTTCTCGCCGCGGTAGCCGGGGACGCGGGACCGCAGCAACGCCTCGAACAGTGAGGTCTTGCCTGAGCCGGCGTTCCCGACCAGGACGACGTTGCGGACGTCGTCGGGCTGGGTCACGTGAAAGGGGCTGGTGTTCGCCTTTGAACTCATGCACCCACATTGCCACCGCAGGGCTTCGACGGCGTGGCTTCCGCCGAGATTCTCCGGCGGGTGCGGACCTCGGTGGCGGCCACCTGATTTGGCCGCGCGGGCAAGCGGCGGTAGGGTTAGTCGCTGTTGCGCTGGTGCGTGCCCGCCACGGGTGCCCGGCGTCTCCAAGTTCGCTGCTCATCGATGGAAGATTGGTCGTCCGTGTCTACGTACAGCCCTAAGCCTGGCGAGGTCACCAGGAACTGGCATGTGATTGATGCCTCCGACGTCGTGCTGGGTCGCCTTGCCGCGTCCGTTGCGACGCTGCTCCGCGGCAAGCACAAGGCCACCTACGCGCCGCACGTCGACACCGGCGACTTCGTCGTCGTCGTCAACGCCAGCAAGATCGCCCTGTCCGGCAATAAGGCCACCTCGAAGATGGCCTACCGCCACTCCGGTCGCCCGGGCGGCCTGAAGGCCGTCCCGTACGGGGAGTTGCTGGCCAACGACCCGCGCCAGGCCGTCGAGCGGGCCGTGTGGGGCATGCTGCCCAAGAACAAGCTGAGCCGTCAGCAGCTCAAGAAGCTCAAGGTCTACGCCGGCCCTGAGCACCCGCACGTCGCGCAGCAGCCGCAGGCGTACGAGATCACCAAGATCGCTCAGTGACACGACAGGGAAGTAACGTGACCGACAACGCCACCGAAGAAGTCCTCGACGAGACCGCGACGTTCACCGACGGGGAGAACCGCGAGATCATGTACCGCGCCGAGGGCACGCCCTCGTCCGCGACGCCCGGCGTGCGTCCTGCCGTGGTCGCCCCCGGCGCCGCGACCGGTCGCCGCAAGGAGGCCATTGCCCGCGTCCGCCTGGTTCCCGGCACCGGTGAGTTCAAGATCAACGGTCGCACGCTCGAGGAGTACTTCCCGAACAAGCTGCACCAGCAGACCATCAACGAGCCGTTCGTCACCGCGGCCGTCGAGGGCTCCTACGACGTGATCGCCAAGATCATCGGCGGCGGCGTCACCGGCCAGGCCGGCGCGCTGCGCCTGGGCATCGCCCGCGCCCTCAACGCCATCGACGTCGAGGCCAGCCGTCCTTCCCTGAAGAAGGCCGGCCTGTTGACCCGCGACGCGCGGGTCAAGGAGCGCAAGAAGGCCGGCCTCAAGAAGGCCCGCAAGGCTCCGCAGTACAGCAAGCGCTGACGTCTATGCCGCGGATCTTCGGTACAGACGGAGTCCGGGGCAGGGCGAACGTCGACCTCACCGCAGAGCTCGCTCTCGAGCTCTCGGTGGCGGCGGCGCACGTGCTCGGCGAGACCGGGCAGTTCGAGGGTCACCGTCCGGTGGCCCTCGTTGCGCGTGATCCCCGTGCCTCCGGCGAGTTCCTCGAGGCGGCCGTCGTGGCCGGTCTCGCCTCCGCAGGCGTCGACGTCATCCGCGTCGGGGTCGTCCCCACCCCCGCGGCTGCGTTCCTGGTCAATCACCTGGACGCCGACCTGGGGGTCATGCTGTCCGCCAGCCACAACCCGATGCCCGACAACGGCATCAAGTTCTTCGCGCGCGGTGGCGTCAAGCTCGATGACGACCTCGAAGACCTCATCGAGGCGCGGCTGGGCGCCGCGTGGACGCGTCCCACCGGAGCGGACGTGGGCCGGGTGGTCGATCGCCCCGACGCCGTCGAGGACTACATCGCGCACCTGGTGGGCTCCCTGAACGAGGACCAGAGCCTGAGCGGGCTCACGGTCGTGCTCGACTGCGCCAACGGTGCGGCCTACCACACCGCGCCCTCGGCGTTCACGGCCAGCGGCGCGCACGTGATCACCCTCCACGCCGATCCCAACGGACTCAACATCAACGAGAACAGCGGGTCGACCCACATGGGCGACCTGCAGCGCGCGGTCGTCGAGCACGGTGCTCACCTGGGATTCGCCTTCGACGGGGACGCCGATCGGTGCCTCGCCGTGGACGCCCAGGGGCAGCTCATCGACGGCGATCAGATCCTCGCCATCTTGGCGTTGGCGATGAAGCAGGCCGGGCAACTCCACGTGAACACCGTCGTGGCGACAGTGATGAGCAACCTGGGCTTCCTGCAGGCCATGGCCGCCCACGACATCCGCGTCGACCAGACCAAGGTGGGGGATCGCTACGTCTTGGAGTCGATGAACGCCAACGGGTTCGTTCTCGGCGGCGAGCAGTCCGGGCACGTCATCATGAGCGAGTTCGCCACGACCGGCGACGGCGTCCTCACCGCCCTGCACGTCGCCGCCGAGGTGGTGGCCTCAGGCTCCTCGCTGGCCGAGCTGGGCGCCGTGATGACCCGGTTGCCGCAGGTGATGATCAACGTCCCGGGCGTCAACAAGGCCCGTGCCGGCTTCGACCCGGGGGTCACCTCCGCGGTCACCGCGGCGTCCCGAGAACTAGGTGACCACGGGCGCGTCCTGCTGCGTCCCTCCGGCACGGAACCGCTGGTGCGCGTCATGGTCGAGGCGGAGTCCACCGCTCGCGCTCAAAGCGTCGCCGAGCGGCTCGCCGCCGTCGTGAAGGACCGCCTGACCTTGTGACGGTCGCCGCGTCGGCGGCTAGACCTTGCGGATCCGGATCCACTCGATGGCGTGCTCGGCGTTCTTGCGCAGGATCGCCGTGGCACGCCCCCGCGTCGGCAGGATGTTCTCACGCAGGTTCGGGCCGTTGATCGTGTCCCAGATGTGGCCGCCGTACTCGCGCGTCTCGGCGTCGCTCATGGCGGCGACCGTCGAGAAGTAGCTGCGGGGGTCCTTGAAGGCGGTCTCCCGCAGCCGCATCAGCCGCTCCAGGTACCAGGAGCGCAGATCGTCCTCCGCGGCGTCCACGTACACCGAGAAGTCGAAGAAATCGCTGACAGCCAGCGAGGTGGCGCCATCGGAGCGCAACCGGGCCGGCTGCAGCACGTTGAGCCCCTCGATGATGAGGATGTCGGGGTGTCGCACCACGATCCTCTCCTGCGGCACGATGTCGTAGATCAGGTGGCTGTAGGCGGGAGCCTGCACCATCGGGGCACCCGACTTGACGTCCATGACGAACTTCAGCAGCTTCTGCCGGTCGTAGCTCTCGGGAAACCCCTTGCGCTCCATCAGGCCACGCGCCCGCAGTTCGGCGTTGGGGTACAAGAAGCCGTCCGTGGTCACCAGGTCGACGCGGGGATGGCCCGGCAACTGGGACAGCAACTCCACCAGCAGGCGGCTGGTGGTGGACTTCCCGACCGCGACGGACCCGGCCACGCCGATGACGAACGGGGTGCGCCGCTCGGAAACCTCCAGGAAGTCGTGGGTGCTGCGGTAGAGGTGCCCCGTGTACTCCACGTACATGCGGATCAACTCGGTCAGCGGCAGGTACACCTCCCGCACCTGGGCCAGGTCGATGGTGTCCAGCCGGGAGCGGACGCGCTTGAGGGTCTCCTCGGTCAGCGCCACCGGCATCTGGTGTGCAAGGTCGGCCCACAGTCTCCTCCCGGCCAGCACATAGGGGCCGTATTCGTCGACGGTGTCGGCATCCATCTCGCTGCACTGCGCGCTGGAGCTGGCCGGTACGCTGAATCCCATGTGCGGAATTATCGGGTATGCGGGGCCTCGGAATGCGCAGAACGTCCTCGTTGACGCGTTGCGCCGCATGGAATACCGGGGTTACGACTCGGCCGGCATCGCCGTGTGGACCGAGGAAGGCCTGCTCTGGCGCAAGAAGGCGGGCAAGCTGAGCAACCTGGAGGCGGAGCTCGCGCAGCATCCGGTCGCCGCCGCACACCTGGGGATCGGGCACACCCGCTGGGCCACCCACGGCGCCCCTACCGACGTCAACGCGCACCCGCACCTGTCTGCGGACGGCCGGGTCGCGCTCATCCACAACGGGATCATCGAGAACTTCGCTTCCCTGCGCGCCGAACTCGAGTCCGCCGGGGTCGCGTTCGCCTCCCAGACCGACTCCGAGGTCGCCGCCCAGCTCATCGCCCGCGAGCTGGGGACGGGCGCCGGGCTGGCCGAGGCGATGCGCACCGTCAGCCGTCGGCTGGAGGGTACGTTCACGCTGGTGGCGATGGATGCCCACGATCCCGATGTGCTCGTCGCCTCTCGGCGCAACAGCCCCCTCGTGGTGGGCGTGGGGGAGGGGGAGATGTTCGTCGCCTCGGATGTGGCCGCGTTCATCGAGTTCACCCGCGAAGCGGTCGAGATGGGCCAAGACGTCGTGGTGGAGGTCACCGCCGACACCTGGAAGGTGACCGACTTCGCGGGCAACCCCGTCGAGGGCAAGCCCTACCACGTGGACTGGGACCTGTCCGCCGCCGAGAAGGGTGGCTACGACTGGTTCATGCGCAAGGAGATCTACGAGCAGCCGCAGGCCGTAGCCGACACCCTGTTGGGCCGCTTCGACGCCGACCGCCAGCTGACCCTCGACGAGATCCGGATCTCGGCCAGTGAACTGCGCACCATCGACAAGATCGTCATCGTCGCCTGCGGCACCGCCTACTACGCCGGCCTGGTCGCGAAGTACGCCATCGAGCACTGGACGCGGATCCCCTGCGAGGTCGAGATCGCGTCCGAGTTCCGCTACCGCGACCCCATCGTCACCTCCCGCACCCTGGTGGTCACCATCTCCCAGTCCGGCGAGACGGCGGACACGTTGATGGCAGTCCGCTATGCCCGCGAGCAGGGTGCCAAGGTGATCGCGATCTGCAACACCAACGGCTCGACCATTCCGCGCGAATCCGATGCGGTCATCTACACCCACGCCGGTCCCGAGATCGGGGTGGCCTCCACCAAAGGTTTCCTGACCCAGATCACCGCCTGCTACCTGCTGGGGTTGTTCCTGGCCCAGGAGCGCGGCACCAAGTTCGGCGACGAGGTCGCCTCGGTGATGGCCGAGCTCGAGACGATGCCCGCCAAGATCCAGGAGGTGCTCGACGGCACTGACGACCTGCTGAAGCTGGCGCGCGATCTTCACCGCGTCGAGTCGGTGCTGTTCCTGGGGCGCCATGCCGGCTACCCGGTCGCCCTGGAGGGCGCGCTGAAGCTCAAGGAGATCGCGTATCTGCACGCCGAGGGGTTCCCCGCCGGGGAGCTCAAGCACGGCCCCATCGCCCTGGTCGAGGAGGGCATCCCCGTGTTCGTCGTCGTTCCCCCGCAGGGCCGTGACCAGCTCCACGACAAGGTGATCTCCAACATCCAGGAGGTACGGGCCCGCGGGGCGCGCACGATCGTGCTGGCCGAAGAAGGCGACGAGGAAGTCCAGCCGTACGCCGACAAACTGATCCGGCTGCCCCGGGCGTCCACGCTGCTGCAGCCGCTGTTGGCCACCGTGCCCCTGCAGATCTTCGCCTGCGAGGTCGCCACGCTGCTCGGCCACGACGTCGACCAGCCGCGCAACCTCGCCAAGTCGGTCACCGTCGAGTGATCCTCGGCATCGGGGTCGACGTCTGCTCCGTCGCCCGCATCACCACCGCCTGTTCCCGTCCCGGGTTCACCGACCGCGTCTTCACGCTCGCCGAGCAACACGGCAGCGAGCAGACCCTCGCCGGGCGGTTTGCGGCCAAGGAGGCCCTCGCGAAGGCGCTCGGGGCCCCCGCGGGGCTGCGCTGGAGTGACTGCGAGGTGCTCAGCGACGAGACCGGGCGTCCCGACCTCGTCGTCACAGGCACCGTCGCCGAGCGCATCGACGAACTGGGGGGCTCCCGGCTGCACGTGTCGATCAGTCACGACGCGGGTGTCGCGGTCGCGATGGTGGTCGTGGAAGGCTGACCGCCGGTCGGTCCGGGGCTCCGGCGAACCAGGCGAGTAGACTCGTGCGGGCTTCGGCACCACCCCCACAGAAGAACAGGCTCACTATGACGCGCCCCGATCGAGAACTCGCCGCCGCGCGGCTGCCCGATGGCCGTGAACTCACGGTCAGGACCGCCGACCGCGACGACGCCGCCGCCGTGCTCGCGCTCACCCACGAGGCGTTCACGGCGCGCCCCGTCGTCGGCCCCCCGGCCGAGGCGCTCAGCGATGACCTGGACGCCGTGCGCGACCGGCTCGCCGCCGGGACGATCTACCTCGCCGAGATCGACGAGGAGCCCGTGGGCACCGCGACCCTCATCGCGCTCGAGGGGCGTCCGCTGCTGTGCCGCATCGGGGTCGTCCCGTCCGCACGGGGACTCGGCGTTGCGACCTTCCTGCTGGAGGTCATCGGCGAGCACCGCGTCGGCCTCGGAGAGGCAGAGATCGTGATGCTGGTGCGTCGGGACCATCCGGAACTGGTCGCGGGGTGGCATCGCGTCGGGTTCCGGGACGAGGGCGTGCGCGATGGCCACGTGCTGCTGTGCAGGCCGTTGCCCGTCGTCGTCGAAGCGCCCGACGCCGACGCGATGCGCGCGCTGGGGCGTCGCCTGGCGCGCGTCCTGCACCGGGGCGACCTGATCGTCGCGTCCGGGGATCTGGGTGCGGGGAAGACGACGTTCACCCAGGGGCTCGGCGCGGGCCTGGACGTGGAGGGGCCCGTCATCTCCCCGACGTTCGTCCTGTCGCGGGTTCACCGCTCCCGCAACGGAGGCCCCGGGCTGGTCCACGTGGACGCCTACCGGCTGAACAGCTTCGCCGAACTCGAAGACCTTGACCTGGAGGCCTCTCTGGGCGACTCGGTCACGCTCGTCGAGTGGGGCAGCGGCGTCGCCGAGGCGCTGACGCGTGACCGCATCGAACTGGACATCAGGCGGGGGATCGACCCCGACGACGACACCCGCTGGGTCAGCGTGACCCCGCTCGGCGACCGCTGGGATCGCGCCGCGGTCGCCGCCGCACTCAAGGAGGACTCATGAGTTGGACGCTGGCGTTGGACACGTCCACGGTGGTCGAGGCCGCGCTGGTCCATGACGGCCGCGTGGCCGCGGCCGGCTCCGTCGACGACGCCCGTGCGCACGCCGAGCAGTTGGCGCCGCTGGTGCAGCGGCTCCTCGCCGAGGCGGGCATCGCGCCCGGGGACCTGACGAGCATCGTGGTCGGGGTGGGGCCGGGACCGTTCACCGGGCTCCGCGTCGGCGTCGCCACCGGCATGACACTGGCCGAGGTGCTCGGGGTGCCGGTCACCGGGGTGTGCAGTCTGGACGCCGTCGCCGCCCAATGGGCGGCGAGCGGAGCCCCGGAGGAGTTCCTGGTCCTGTCCGATGCCCGGCGTCACGAGGTGTACTGGGCCCGCTACGACGCCACCGGTCAACGTCTGGAGGGGCCGCACGTCTCCTCCCCCGATGCGGTGCCAGCGCTGCCGTTGTCCGGGCCGGGGGCCGCCCTGGCGGGGGACGCGATCGGCCCCACGCGACTGAGTGCCGCACACCTGGCCGATCCGTCGCTCCCGGATGCGGGCCTGGAACCGCTGTATCTGCGGCGCCCCGACGCCGAGGTCAGCCATCAGGCCAAGTCGACGCTGCCGCGTACCCGGTCCGCGTTGGGCAGGACGCGATGAGCCCGAGGCTGGCGCGGCCCGCCGACGCCCGGCACATCGCCGCCTTGGAGGAGAGCTTCGAGACGGGCCGTTGGAGCGAGGCCGCCTGGGCGGAGGAGATCGCCTCGCAGCGAGCTCACGTCGTCGTCGAGGGCGACGCGGATGCCATCCCGCTCGGCGTGGCCGCCTTCTCGGTGGCGGGGGAGACGTGCGACCTCAACCGTGTCGTCGTTGCCCCGGTGGCCCGCCGCGGTGGCGTGGCGCTGCGCCTCCTGCTGGCGGGTCTCGCATGGGCCGACGAGCGGGGTGCGGTCCAGATGATGCTGGAGGTGGAGGACGGCAACGAACCGGCGCTGGCGCTGTACCAGCAGCTCGGGTTCGTGACGCTGGCCCGCCGATCGAACTACTACGGGCCGGGGCGCGACGCCTTGGTCATGGCACTACCGCTGGGGGAGCAAGGATGAGCGAGCCGCTGGTCATCGGGGTCGAGTCGAGCTGCGACGAGACGGGTGTCGCGATCGTCCGCGGCCGCGAACTGCTGGCCAACGAGGTCGCCAGCTCGGTGGAGCAGCACGTCCGTTTCGGGGGCGTCGTGCCGGAGGTCGCCTCCCGTGCGCACCTGCAGGCCATCGTCCCGGCGCTGCGCCGGGCGACGCAGACTGCCGACGTGGACCTGTCGCAGATCGACGGCGTCGCCGTGACGGCGGGTCCCGGGCTGATGGGTGCGCTGGTTGTCGGCCTGTCGGCGGCGAAGGCGCTGTCGCTGGCCTTGAACAAGCCGCTGTACGGGCTCAATCACCTGGTCGGGCACGTCGCGGTCGACCTGCTGGATCACGGGCCGCTGCCTGAACGGTTCGGGGCGTTGCTGGTCTCCGGCGGGCACACGTCGTTGCTCGTGGTCGACGACATCACCGCCGACATCACCGAGGTGGGTGCCACCATCGACGACGCGGCCGGCGAGGCCTACGACAAGGTTGCCCGGCTGCTGGGCATGGGCTACCCGGGCGGGCCCGTCATCGACGCCGCGGCCGCCGACGGGGATCCCGCCGCCATCCGGTTCCCGCGCGGGCTCACCTCGCGCCGAGACCTGGAGGCGCACCGGTTCGACTTCTCGTTCTCCGGCCTGAAGACCGCTGTATCGCGCTGGGTCGAGACGCAGCGGCTCGCCGGACGCGAGGTGCCGGTGAGCGACGTCGCCGCTTCGTTCCAGGAGGCCGTCGTCGATGTGCTGACCGCCAAGGCCATGGACATGTGTGCGCATTTCGACCTGGACACGCTGGTCCTGGGAGGCGGCGTGGCGGCCAACAGCCGGCTGCGCGGGCTGCTGCAGGAGCGCGCCGATCAGGCAGGCATCACCGTCCGGCGCCCGCGGCCTGGGCTGTGCACCGACAACGGGGCCATGATCGGCGCCTTGGGCGTCGAGGTGGTGCGTCGGGGACGGCGTCCCAGCTCGCTCGACATCGGGGCCGACTCGGGCTTGCCGGTCTCCACGGTGCTCGTGTGAGCGCAGCGGCGCGCTCGCACCTGCTGCTGCTGGCCTGCGCCGCGATCTGGGGGTTCGCCTTCGTCGCCCAGCGACTCGGTGCCGACGTGGTCGGGGCGTACACGTTCATCGCGGCGCGCAACTACCTGGGCGCCGCCGCGCTGTTGCCGCTGGTGTGGTTCCTCGATCGGAGGGAGCATCGCGACGCGGCCGCGCGTCGGCGGGCGTGGCGCACCGTCGTCACGCCCGGGATCATCATCGGTGTCCTGCTGTTCGCCGGTTCGGCGCTGCAGCAACTCGGTATCGAGCAGACGACGGCGGGCAACG
>NZ_DAIOIA010000061.1:0-17216 GCF_036744435.1 Propioniciclava sp.
CGGGCTCATCCCCGCGCTGGCGGGGACGACACTTACTGGCAAGGGTAAATGCCTGAGCAGGAAGCGAATCTACTTCACTTTGCGGGCGTGGCGGTACTTGCTGGCACTGCTCCAGCCTTTGCGCATGGGGCTCTGGGGTGTCGGGGAAAGGGGGCGCCGGATGAGGTGGACGCCGTCGTAGTCCACGGGTTCCCAGTCGTGCTTGCGGACGCGGAAGTCGAGGCCCTGGTCGCCTCGCTTGGAGTGGATCATGATGGCGCGGCCGTCTTTGCAGAGGTCTTGGATCTGCAGCCAGAGTTGTTCGCGTACGCGCGCGGATACCTTGCCGACGTAGACGCCAGGGCTGACTTCGAGGAGCCACCGCGTGAGGTGCCCGCGGAGCCCGGCCGGGCATGCGGTCAGGACGACGACTACCACGCTTCCTCCGCATAGTTGGTTCCCGCCGCGAGCGTGCCGCGGTAGTCCCAGAGGTGAATGACATCGACGTCGAAGTCTTCGTCGTGGTCGCCGTCCGACCCCAGCAGCGCATGGATGTCGCGGGTGCATCGTGCGAGCAGGTGGCCCTCATGGATGGCGTCCCGCATGGCGCGCCGTACTTCTGCGGGAAGGTCGTCGCCAGGGTTGGCGGCGACCCCGAAAGCGACGGGAACGGCCATTTCCATCTTGTATAGGTCAGCAACGTCGTACACGAACGACCGGTCATGCCCCGTGTGCACGAACCCCAGCCCCGGGCTGCAGCCCAGCGCGACGACGACCGCATGCACGACTCCGTACAGGCAGGAGGTTGCGGCGCTGAGGGCTTGGTTGAGGTCGTCTCCACCGGAGAAGTCGTCAGGTTGGTACTTCCGGGACGACCAGGTCACGCCGTACTCCTCCGCCGTCTCACGGTAGATGCGGCGGACGCGAGCCCCTTCGCGACCACGCAACTGCTGCATGGTCAGGCCTTCCGTGTCCTCCTCGGCGAAGCGCATCTCGTACATGCGCCGTGCGACGCGCAGCCGACTGACCCGGTTGGTGACCAGTTCAGCTTGGGCCTCCAGCAGTCGGCTGGAGCGCGCCAGCCCCCGGCCGTGGGCGTAGTAGCGGACGCCTTCCTCACCGACCCACACCGAACTGGTGCCGCTGTCGGCCAGGAGCATCATCGCCTGGTGGCTGATCGTGGTCCCCGGGCCGAGGAGGAGGCTGGCGACGGTGGCGGCAGGAATGTGGACGACTCCCCGTTCATCGCGCACCGTGATCGCATTGCTGTCGCGGTGCACGATGCCGTGTTCCACATACAGAAAGGTCACCCGGTCGGTGATCCGGGCCAGTTGGCCCACCTGTGCCGGTGGCGTCCCGGGAATGGGTTTCACGTCGGGCGGGCCAGCGTGATCAGACCGCAGCCGTAGCCTTTGGCCGGTCCGATGCCCGACACCAGCGCCTCGCGCAGGGCAGCGGGGTCCGTCACCTGCAACAAGCCCTCGAACGTCACCGTCTTGAGGGTGACAGTCCCGGTTCCGGTCCGGCGCCGAAACTGCTCCGTCCGATCCTCGCTGACACGAGCGTTCGGCCGTTCATGAGCGCCGCCGGGAACAGTGAACCCATGCGCCGAGCCTTGGCGCAGCAGCCATTCCATCCGGCGGGCCTCGCCTGCAACGGGGACGCGCTGGCCCCGATCGCGGCCCTCCGCCCGGACGCTCCGCACGGGATTGGCGCGCAGCCGGAAGACCCACCGTTGGCCCGCCTCCAGGCTGTCCAGCAGCGGCGTGTACGGCGCGCTACGCCACGTGGGCTGCGACGGCCAGCCCGCCTGGTCGGACAACCCCTCAAAGGAGGGCTCCTCGCGGCTGACCACGTACAGATCGAGACGATGCCGTTCCGGGTTGTCCAGCCGCCACAGGATCCGATCGCGGTCGGCCACATCGGGAAGGAAACCCGCCAACACCGCTGCGTGCATGCGCTGAGGCGACGCGACCAGGTCACGGGTTCCGCGCCGCGTCGGGTTGAGCGGCATGTGTGTGAAGTACATCAGTTCGACTCCTGAGCGGTCTGTTCTGCCGCCCCAAACCAGTCGGGTTGGCCCGGGGGACTGATCGGGCGGCGTCCCTCCGGATTGAGGATGCGGACGGGATCAGCCGTCGCAACCTCACGCCAGCCGTAGTCCCTGTGACGAGGGTCGAAGCTGACCGGGACGTCGCGGCGTGTCTCGCGGGGGCGGGAGTCGTCCGGCTTCGCATCGACGTGTAGGTCCAACTCCACGTCGCTGGGCTGCTTGGCCCGATACCAGGCGGCCGCCTCCCACGGGGCTTCGCGTAAGGCCTGCTCCAACGGCTCCTCGACGATTCCCAAGAAGGGGGCGTGGCCGACGGGACACGAACGGCGTCCCAAATACAGCGGAAACGCCGGCCGCTGCAGCACCGCCGCGAGCCCCTCCACCACAGGACGGGGCCCTTCGACGCCCGCGACAAACCTGGCGTCGGCGAGGTAATACCGGTAGGACAACGGCATCGACTTTCCGGTGCGCCAATCGATGGCCGTCTGGAAGTCGCGTTGCAGGCTGCCGGGCTGATCAGAGCGCACGCCGAAGCGCAGGTGCACCAGATCCTCCAGAGGGTCGGTGCGCCGCAGCCCCCGCGCCGCCGCAAGCAGCCCGAGGACACCGCTCTTGGTGGGGACCATCCGGGTGTCGCGTCGAGAGAACCGGCTGGAGTCCCCCCACGCTTGCAGCGGCCCCGCCAAGAGGAGGAGCAGAGTTGTCATGCGCTCTGCTCCAGCGCCCCTCGCACCTGGGCGGTTGCCGCCGCGACCAGTTCGTCGAAGGGGAGTTGCTCGCCCAGGGCGGCCAAAGAAGCGGTCTTTCGTCCGACGGCGGTTACCCAGGTGGCCAGCGGCGGCGTGCCATAGGCCGCCGACAATGAGACGGCGTGGTCGGCCAAGGCCTGGGCGCTCGCCTCGACGTAGCCGCCGCGTGCCACGACGGCGTCCTCGAAGGCGCCCACCAGGTTGACCGGCTGATCCTCCCGAGCCATCACCACGACCGCGTCCGGTGCGGTGCGGTTCGCGAACGTGTTCTGCTTACCGGTCGGCATCGAGGTGACGAAGGCACGCAGGAAGGCGTCCACAGCGCGCTCCGTCGCGGCGTCATCGCCGAGGTTGGCGCGCAATCCCGTCACGTTGACCGTGGCGTAGCGGTACAGGGTCGCCGAGTCGAACTCGATGGTGCCGATCATGCCGGCGCCGGTCTCATCGTCGGGTGCCTCATCATCCACCGCGGTGTAGTAGTCGTACTCCGTGGCCACCGCGTGCGTGCTCAACGCATGCGCGACCTGGCAGGCGGCGTCCACGTTCAGCTCGGCATCATCGGCGACCATCCGGCCGAACAAAGAGACGTCGATGCCCTGGTCGGCGCGCAGCGCGGCCTTGATCGCACGCGGGTCCAGGTCGGCGTCGAGGGGCAACGCCAGCTCGGCGAGGCGGTCGAGTTGGCCGTTGCTGAGGAACACCAGGTACTCCGTCTGCGGCAGGCCGCCCTTGTCGGCGTTCCGAGCAGGCTTGGCTTTGAGCCCGGCTTTGAGGAGGACCGCCTCTGCGCGGGTCGCGGCGGCATCGATCTCCACCGAAGACCGCGCCACGATGCGCGCGGACAGCAACTCCACCGCGCGCTTGGTCCGGACGCCCAGCTCCGACGCGTCGAGAAGACCCGCGAAGTCGCGTCGGGTGGCCCGCTTCCACGCCTGGCTGCTGACGCGGGCGCGCCGGACGCCGCCGAAAACGGCAGTCTTCGGGCTGCCCGTGTCGTCCCGGTTCAGGTTGCTCGGCGGAACCGTCTGAAGGACGTGGACATCGAGGTACAGGGTCATGAACGCTCCTTGGAGTCGGATTCGGGCAGGGAATGAAGGTCGCGGCCCCAACGCAGGAGGACGCTGTCGCGCTGCTGGGGATCGCCGGTGGCGAGCGCCCGAAGATCGTCGGCCAACAGGCCGTAGTCCAGGCCGATGGGTGGACGTTCCGCGCGCAGGAGCTGGATGACTCCGCGGAGGAAGTAGAGCCGTCCGGTGAAGTCGGGGGCCAGCGCGACCTGATGGAAGCGCTTGACCGTCGCATCGTCGAGGGCCTCGTCGCGTGCTCGGGCTCGGGCCAGCCGTCCCACGGCGCTCCCGAGCCTGACGCCGGCGCGGTGCACGCCGACATCACGGCTCTGCTGGTGCAAGGCGTAGAGGACGAGGGCGGCGTGGGCGGCGCGCTCTGAGGGACTGGGTGCATCGCCGCGGCCCCTCAGCTCTGCAGGCAGCCCGCCGACGGTGACGGCCCACACGGCGGGTTCAGCTCCGACGTCACCGGGTGAGCAGCGGCGCAGCCGGGCCAGCGTCGCCACCGCGCCGGACTCCTTGCGCAGGAGGCTGCTTTGAAGTGCGGCGACCCGAGGGGCGACGACTCCTCCGATTCTGCGGTAGTGCACGGACGCGTCCACGGTCATGCTGTCTCCTGATCAACGGAAGGGACGGAAGGGAACGTCTTAGCGAGGGCGAGATGGAACCAGCGCTGGGCCAGACCCGCGTCCAGGAGCACCGTGCGATTCTGCAAGGTGACGGTGCGGCCGACGAGGGCGAGCTGCCCCGCCTGGGAAACCAGGTCGTCCCCGGCCCGGCGAAGTACGGCCCGGGCGCGCGAGGACCAGTCCTCCAGGTAGTCCAGCGAGCGCTCCGGATCGTGGAGCGTGGACAGCCAGGCCCGGTACAGCCCGTCGAGGCGGTGGTAGCCGAGTTCGAAGGTGGCCTCGCGGGCGTTTCCCTCGCCGCCGGACGCCCGATCCAGGTTGCCGGCGAGGTTCGCCAGCGCCACGACGCCGCCCTTGGCGAGTTCGGCAGCTGTGAGGGCCGACTGCGCCAGGACCGGGTCGGTCAGGGCGACCACGGACGCGGCCAGGCGATCGTCGACGACGTCCGCGATGGTCGAGTTCTGTGGCCCGTATTCCGCGCCGATGATCCGCAGCGCCACCGAGTAGTCCTCCGGCAGGATCGCCGCCTCGCACAGGGTTGCCACCCACTCGAGGACGGCGGGTTGCTTCCCGTCCTTGTGATCGAGGTGCCGGTGGAGGAGGGGGCCCAGCCCTTGCCAGATGCGCCGGGACGGATCGTGCATCACCGGCATCAGGACGTGCTGGCCCTTCTTCGACTGCGCCTTGCTGTAGCGCCACGCGCACATGGGTTCGAACGGGTGAAGGTTCTGCGGGGGCAGGCGATCCCCGTTGGAGACCTGCACGTCCACGACACGGTCCCCCTCAGTGAACAGGCGGAGCCGCCGGGAGGGCCACGTGAACAGGTCGGCCGGACCCTGCGGGGCGGGATGCAGCGCGTCCGCTCCCGGGCCGTTCGGCTGGCGCTCCCAGGCAGGCAGGTCCTCGGGACCCGACATGGTCAGCGGGAGGTTGAGGAGGAGCGTTTCGAAGAGGGTGCTGCCTTGCGCGATGACCAGCCCGAGGTTCCCCGACCAGGCGGGGTAGCCGAACGGGTAACCCTTTCCACCTTTGACCCGTTCGTCGCCCACGGCCCCGGACTTGATTCCGGAGGGGTCGAACGCTTGGCAGTGGACGAGCCACCGAGCGGCCTCGGCCAACGACAAGGAATCGAGGTCGGCGCCCGCGCGCGTGGTGAAGAACTGATGACCGTCGGGAACCTCCGCGATGAGCTTGGTGAGACCCGACCGGTTACCCGACGCCGTCGTCAGCCCGGCCACCTGGAAGAACGGGGTCTGGGGGTGGAGCAGATCGAATCGGGCACGGACGGCCTCGAGATACGGCGCGACGAGGGCGGAATCGAAGCGGCCTCGCGACCACAGCGCATTCCAGGTGTCGAGCGCCTCGTCTTCGGTGCGTTCTTCTGTACGTAGCGCGCCCAGCAGAACCGCCTCCAGCAGGCGGAGGATGGCGGCGTCCTGGGTGGGGATTTCCCCGGCAAGGTCACGGAGCGTGTGTGCCTCCGCCACAACGGCCGATAGGGATAGTTCTGCGAGGTCACCGTCGCGGGTGCGGACGCGGATCCACGGTTCGTCCAGCAGATTGAAGCTCGTGCTCTCCATCAATGGTCCCTGGCCTTCTCAGCGGTGAGTCCGCGTACAGAGTCATAGTGCAGAAGATAAGAATCAGTATGCCCATTTCCGCCACGCGGCAGGCTGATTGCCACATTTCCGTGCTCATCGAACGGAAGTACCAACTGGCCGCGCAGCCAGGGCGACTGCTGCCACCCCGACGCGTCCACCATGCCCTCCAGGGCGTCGATCAGCGGGCCGATGGTTCCCTCGTGACACAGGGCCTGCGGCAGCCGTAGGGTGCACGCCGCCAGCGCGCGGGCGTAGGGGGCGTCGGGTCCGGTTCCCCACATCTGACCGTGTGGAATCACCATGCCGGGGAATGCTGAGGCCGCGGGCATGCGGAGTTCGTCGCCGACACGATCGACGACGATCACCTCCAGGGAATCCTCGGAGTCACGCACTTGAGCGTGTCCCTCGCGTTCGGCCCGCTCCGGGTCGCCGCTGTCCACGTCGATCCAGCCATCCAGCGACGACATCGCCGATGGGGCGGGGAGCAGGTAGGACTGGGCGCGCTGACGCTTCGCCGCCAACGTCTGTGCTGCCGCCTGCTCTGCCTCGCTCCAGAGGGTTTCCCAGCCCGGGGGTGGTGGCAACGCCGGGTCGTAGCCGCGACGGACCAGCGGGGCGATGTCGTCGGGCAGCGTCACCGACGACCGCTCACCCAGCAGCGCGGCGGCGCGGAGGATCGGGGCGGCGCCATAGATCGCGGTGGTGCTGCGTGCCAGGGAAGGTGGGGTCGACTCCCAATCGGTGACGCCCCGCACCAGGAGAACCGGCTCGTCGACCGGGCGGGGCCGCGTCGACCGCTGATGCCGGTGGAGTCGCCCGACGCGCTGGAGCAGGAGATCAATGGGTGCCACATCGCTGATCAGGACGTCGAAGTCGATGTCGAGTGACTGCTCCAGGACCTGCGTGCCCACCACGATCAGGCGCCGCGGCCGGTGGGCGTCCGGAGCGTTGCCGAGTTTGCTGACGAGATCAGCTTCGCGGGCCAACCGCTCGGGCGCCAGGAAGCGACTGTGGATCAGGATCAGTTCCTCGTCGGGGACGCTGCCACGGAGGGCGTCGAACACTTCCTGGGCTCGGCCCACCGTGTTGCACACCACGCCCGCACACCCGCCCTCGACCAGAAGCGCGGACAGCCGGTCGGCGACGAGGCCGGGATCATCGCCGATGCGTTCCAAGGCCACCTGCGTGGAGCGGGTGTCGGGCGCCACGCTGAGGTCATGCGTGCTGCCGTCATAGAGCGTGATCCGAGGGTAGGCGTCACCGGGGTCGGGCGGCGTGGGGTGAGGGTCGCCTGCCCCGCGCGCGTAGGCCGCGACGAAGCCCTCCCGCTGAGCCGGGGGGAGGGTCGCCGACATCACGATGACCGGGACCCGCCAGGCGGCCAGCCAGGCGAGGAGGCGATGGAGATACTCGCGCATATAGGCGTCTGCCGAGTGGACCTCGTCGATGATCACCACTTTTCCGGCCAGTCCGAGGTGCCGCAGCGCCACATGCTTGGCCTTCAGCGCGGCGAACAGCGCTTGGTCCACGGTGCCGATGACGAAGCTGGACAGCCCGGCACGCTTGGCTCCGCGTAGCCATTGGTTCACGACGGCGCGGGACTCGTCTGCGTCGTCGCCGTCATGGATGTCGCCGTGCCAGGAGGCGCGCAGCAGGGAGGCGTACTCGTCATTGAGCCCTGCCTTGCCGTGCGTCAGCGCCACGCTGGCGTCCTCCCCGAGCGCGTGGTCGAGCCAGCGCATCGTCCGGGTGAACATCGGGTTGGCGGTGGCCATCGTCGGAAGGCCGAGGAAGACCCCTCCCTGCCCGAAGCGTGAGGCCAGAACCTCGGACGCCAGCAGCGCACCCTCGGTCTTGCCCACGCCCATGGGCGCCTCCACGATGAGGAGCGGGGCGGAGCGGGCTGCCTGTGAGGCCTCGACGAGGGCCCGCTGGATGCCTCGGGCGGGCCACTGCGCGAGCTGGGGGAAACGTTGGTGCAGCAGGGTGGTCGCATCCGTCGTCCCGGGCCCGGACGCCCAGGGACGGGGGAGGGCGAGCAAGTCGGTGGCCTGTTCCAGTCGGGTGGCCGTGTCGAGGGCGCCGTCGTAAGGGAAGTAGTCGGTGTTCGACGCCATCCAGTCGGCCATGATCACCAAGCCGATGAGGACGCTCTGGGCGGCAGGTGGTAGCCGTCGTGCCGCGAGAGTGGGCCAGATCGCGCCGATCCCCGTACGCGCGCCGATGCCCAGGAGAACCTCCCGCCGGACATCGGCCCACGCACCACTCCCGAGCGCCCCTGCGCTGTTGCGCGCCTGGGCGACGCTGCCCTTGGAAGGATTGCGGCCATGGTGGCCGCCCACGATGCAGGCGTACGTGGCCGCCGTGCGGGGGTCGGCCCCGTACTCGGAGCGCAACCAGTCCTGCACGATGACCTGGCTGAGCGTCGCGTGGGGGATCCTGTCCGGGTAGGGCCGGCTCGCATCCAGGCCGTGCCGCCGCATGCCGGCGAGCACGGTGGGGAAGGTATGGGAGACCTGCGACGCGAACTGTGGGGTGATCTTGCCGATGTCGTGCACTCCCGCCAGGAAGGACGCGAGCGCCCTGGCCTCCGCGATCGAGACCCCGGCGAGATCGGCCAGCATCGTCTGCGTCGCGGCGGGCAGGTAGTGGTCGAACAGATCCCCGGCCATGGCGGCAGAGTCCGTGAGGTGATGGACGACCGGGAACCACTGACCGCTCGCCGGATCCGTCTTGCCCCACGCGGAGAGGGCCGCGTCTGACCAAGGGCTGCCCGGCCCGGTGCGAGGCGCAGATGAAGCGTCCATGAGGCCCTCCGTGGAGATGGCGGGCGGCGTCCGTGCTCGCCCGATAGTGCCAACCTAGGGCTCCGCTCCGACAGTCCGGCTGGGAATGTCGATCCGATACGGCAACGCCCGCCAACACATGCGACCCCGCGGGCGGGGGAGTGTCCACGTCGCGGTTGATCCGCGCTCATGCTGGACCGTGGCGGATTTCATCACTTAAGTTGCCACCTAT
This sequence comes from Propioniciclava sp., assembly GCF_036744435.1. Lineage (NCBI taxonomy): Bacteria > Bacillati > Actinomycetota > Actinomycetes > Propionibacteriales > Propionibacteriaceae > Propioniciclava > Propioniciclava sp. The sequence goes on from NZ_DAIOIA010000061.1 coordinate 9,097, forward strand.
TCGTAGGCACCAGGAGATCAGCATGACGCCAAACCCCCACTCGATCATGCGACGCAAGCCGCTGGCCGATATCGAAGACGACATTGAGAAGACAGGTCTGTTCAAGAGCCTCGGGCTGTGGCAGCTCACCGCCATCGGCGTGGGCGGCATCGTCGGGATCGGGGTGTTCAGCCTGGCCGGGCTGGTCGCCAGCGGCCAGCCGGGAGGCGGCGGCGCGGGCCCGGCCGTCATCATCTCGTTCCTCATCGCCGGGCTGGCCAGCGCGGCTGCGGCCCTGTCCTATGCGGAGTTCGCGGGGATGATCCCCCGGGCGGGTTCCGCCTATACCTACGGTTATGTGGCGCTGGGGGAGATTGTCGGCTGGTTCATCGGCTGGGATCTGCTGCTGGAGTACATCGCCATCGTCGGTGTGGTCGCGATCGGCATCGCCAGTTACCTGACGCAATTCCTCGGGGGGATCGGCATTCACCTGCCCGCCTGGATGCTCGGAACCGCCGACCAGGGCGGCGTCATCAATCTGCCCGCGATCCTCATCTGTCTGCTGGTGACGTTCATCCTGAGCCGCGGCACCAAGACCCTGGGACGCTTCGAGATCGTCGCCGTCGGGCTCAAGATCCTGCTGATCTTGTTCATCGTCGGACTGGGGGTCTTCTACGTGAACCCGCAGAACTACACCCCCTTCATGCCGAACGGTTTCGGTTCGGTGTTCGCCGGTGCGGCCACCGTGTTCTTCGCGGTATTCGGCTACGACGCCATGAGCACCGCCGCCGAGGAGTCCACCGACGGCAAGAAGCACATGCCGAAGGCGATCATCTTGTCGCTGATCATTGCGATGGCCCTCTACTTCGCCGCCACGCTGGTGCTGACCGGCATGCAGAACTGGACGCAGATCGACACCGAGGCCGGCTTCGCCGTCGCGTTCACGTCGGTGGGGCTGCCCATCATCGCGACGGTCATCTCCGCATTCGCCGTCATCTCGATCATGACCGTCATGCTGACGTTCCTGCTGGGCGTCACCCGCGTCTGGTTCACGATGAGCCGCGACGGCCTGCTGCCGCGCTGGTTCGCCGCCACCGACCACCGCGGGACGCCGCAACGCGTCACCTGGATCGCGGGCGTCGCCGCCGCCGTGCTGGCAGGGGTCTTCCCGATCCGCCTGGTCGCCGACCTGACCAACATCGGGATCCTGTCGGCCTTCGTGGTGGTCTGCATCGCCGTGATCGCCCTGCGCTACACCAAGCCCGACATCCCCCGGACGTTCAAGCTGCCCGGCATGCCGTTCATCCCCGCGTTCGGGGTGCTGGCGTCCGCGTTCCTGATCACGCAGTTGCACTACGAGACCTGGATCCGGTTCGGGGTGTGGCTCATCATCGGGTTGGCCGTCTACTTCGGCTACAGCCGACACCACTCGGTGTTGAATCCCGACCGCAAGGTCGTCGAGGAAGGCTGAGGCCAGGCCAGGCGTCGTCCCGCGCGGCCAGCGAGCGGGACGACGCTGGCGTATCCACGATCTCGTGGCAGACTCGCGGACACCGCGCAGCAAGGAGCACCAAGATGTCGAGCCACGTCGTCCCCGGTGGGGCGGTCGCCCCCGAGATCCACCGACGCTGGGAGCGCTGGCGCGAACGCCGCGATGCCGAGTTCGCCAAGCCGCACGGCTGGCTGAGCCTGACCGCCCTGCACTGGCTCGACGAGGATCCCACCGCCTACGACGGGCTCCCCGGGCTGTGGTGGGCCGACGAGGCGGGCATCCACCACGACCCGACGCCTGACACCGCCACAGACCGTCGCCCCGACGCCGTCCTCATCGACGGAGAGCCCGTCACGAACGCGGGCCTGGTGTGGGATCGCACCACCGACGCACCGGCCGTCACCCTCGGCGAGCAGCACCTCGAACTCATGGAACGCGGAGGGTTCCTCGCCATCCGCGTCCGCGACCCGCACGCCCCTGCGCTGGCGGCCTACACCGGCGTCCCGTTCTTCGACTACGACCCCGAGTGGCGGATCATCGGCCGCTACCGCGCCTACCCGCAGGCCGAGGAACAGGTCATCGGTTCGGCGGCCGCCCGCGTGGAGACGTCGACCCGCGTCGTCGGCGAGGTGGACCTCGACATCGACGGCACCACTCAGACGCTCAAGATCACCGGCGGCGACGGCACCTGGCTGGTGTCCTTCCGCGACGCCACCAGCGGCAACGAGTCCGCCGGAGCCTGCCGTTGGGTCTGGCTGTCCACCGAGCCCACCGATGAGCTCGTGGTCGACTTCAACTTCGCCGCGAACCCGCCCTGTGCCTTCTCCGACTACGGCACCTGCCCGCTGCCGCCCGCGGGCAACACGCTGACCGCCGCGGTCCGTGCGGGCGAGCGAAACCCGCGGGGATGACGCTCAGTCGGATCCGGTGACGTCGGACGCGAACGTGTCGTAGGTGCCCGTGGGGAAAGGCACCTCGACGTAGGTCGTGACGCGGCGGCGTTCCAGGAGGGCTGGGAGCTGAGGGCCGTGCAGGTCGAGATGCGCGGCGTGCCAGTGCGGACGTTCTCCACGATTGCGAGATGAAACCGGTCCGGCTCCCGAAGCATTCGACATGGTCGGCACGGGTGCCACGGGAGGCACCTCTCTTAGTGCTGCATGTCGACAAAGCGGCTGAGGGCTCCCTGGAAGGCGACGGGGAGGATGTCGGTGGCGCCGTTGCGGTGCTTGGCGACGATGAAGTCGGCCTCGCCTGCGCGGGGGGACTGCTTGTCGTAGGCGTCCTCGCGGTGCAGCAGGATGACGACGTCGGCGTCCTGCTCCAGGGAGCCGGACTCACGCAGGTCGGACAGCATCGGCTTCTTGTCGGTGCGGGACTCGGGGCCACGGTTGAGCTGGGAGAGCGCCACGACGGGCAGCTCGAGTTCCTTGGCGAGCAGCTTGATCTGTCGGGAGAACTCCGAGACCTCCAACTGGCGTGATTCGACCTTCTTGCCCGAGGTCATCAACTGCATGTAGTCGATCACGATGAGCTTGAGATCCATGCGCTGCTTGAGGCGCCGCGCCTTGGAGCGGATCTCCATCATCGTCAGGTTGGGCGAATCGTCGATGTAGAGCGGCGCCCGGCTCACCTGGGCGGTCTTCGACGAGATCCGCGACCAGTACTCCTCGTTCATCTCGCCCTTGCGGATCGCACTCATCGGGACGCCCGACTCGGCAGCCAGCAGACGCATCACGATCTCGGACTTGGTCATCTCCAGGCTGAAGAACACGCTGCACAGGCCGTGCTTGATGGACGCCGCCCGCGCGAAGTCCAGACCGAGGGTCGACTTACCCATGCCGGGACGCGCGGCGATGATGATCATCTGGCCAGGGTGGAGGCCGTTGGTGAGGTGATCCAGGTCGATGAACCCCGTCGGGACGCCCGACATCTGACCGTGCTGGTCGAGCGCCTCGATCTCATCGAGGGTGACCTCCACCAGTTCTGACAGCGGCTGGTAATCCTCCGAGGCGCGGTTCTCGGCGACCTCGAAGATCGCCTGCTGGGCGGCGTCGACGATGTTCACCACATCGCCCTCGGCCTGGTAGCCCATCTGGGAGATCTTCATCGACGCGTCGACGAGGCGGCGCAGGATCGCCTTGTCGCGGACGATCTCCGCGTAATACGTCGCGTTCGCGGTGACGGAGACCGCGGAGACCAGTTCGTGCAGGTAGATGTGCCCGCCGATCTGGTTGATCTGCCCCTTCTTGCTCAGGTTGTCGGCGATCGTGATGGCGTCCACGGGCTCGCCGCGGCCGTACTGATCCATGATCGCGTCGTAGATGTACTCGTGGGCAGGGCGGTAGAAGTCGCGGCCCTTGAGGACCTCGGTGACCTCGCCGATGGCGTCCTTGCTCAGCAGCATCGCGCCCAGGACGCTCTGTTCGGCGGGCATGTCCTGGGGAGGCGTGCGATCGGAGCCACCCCCGCCGGACCGCTCGAACGGAACCACGTTGTCGGACCAAGATCCCTGCTGGTCCATCGACATCGGTCGCGTCCTCTCCCTGGATGAGTCCTCGGAAGCGACGATAGGTCGCCCTCCCGACAATCCCCGGCGCCGGTCGCGCGGCGGGGCGTTCACGGTGACGGGAAGTACCCGAAGGTAGCCCCCCGGCGGGGCATCGCCAAACTGGCGAGCGCCCGCGAGACGGCTCCGGCAACCCACCCCTGTGGACGACGTGTGGATAGTTGTGGACCCACGCCGCAGGGCCTGTGCACGACACGCCGAGAGGGTGGGACTAACCGGAAGGGCGACGTCGAGAAACCCATATTTACTAGGGGTGATGAAGGAGATTCGGCAACCTGGGGGAGAGTGGATGCAGTGGTTGCAGCGTGTCACCCGCAGGTTGACTTGTTGTGCCCCAGGGGAGTATTCGCGCGAGTTGTCCACAGCTTGAGGTCGCCCCTGTGGGTGACTGTTCGCCCTCACAGGAAGCGCGGCGGGGGCAAGTTTGGAGCGACGTGGCGCAGGGGAGAAGATGGAGGGCGCGGCCTGGGAAGCGCCGCCGGAATAAACCCCCGAGGGGTATAGTTGCGTCGAGCAGGAGGCACGACATGAACGAGAACATCGACGTCCCGGTGGTACCCGACGACGCCAGCACGCTCGCCGACCCCGCCGACGCCGCGGCACCCGCGGGCGGCGACTGCTGTCATCCCGACGACCCCGACAGCAGCCACCAGCACGGCTACATCACCGCCAAGGACAACTACATGCGGCGGCTGCGCCGCATCGAGGGTCAGGCGCGCGGCCTGCAGCGCATGGTCGAAGAAGAGAAGTACTGCATCGACATCCTCACCCAGGTGTCGGCGATGACCAAGGCGCTGCAGTCGGTCGCCCTCGAACTGCTCGAGGACCACATGGCCCACTGCGTCGTCGCCGCCGCCCGCGAAGGCGGCCAGGCCGCCGAAGACAAGATCCAAGAGGCCTCCGAGGCCATCGCACGCCTGGTCCGCAGCTGACCAGCGGGCACCGCACCACCACATCACGACAAGGAGTAACGATGGTTGATCTCAGCATCAAGGACGCCAACGCCACCGGCGGCGCCTGCAACTGCGGCTGCGGCGGGCACGGCGCCAAGGCCGAACAGGCCGCCCCCGCCACAGGGCTGGGCGCGGTCGTCGCCGACTACACCGTCAGCGGCATGACGTGTGGCCACTGCGTCTCCGCCGTCACCGAAGAGGTCTCCGCGATCCCCGGCGTCACCGACGTGACCGTCGACCTGGACTCCGGCTCGCTGAAGGTCGTCTCCGAGGCGGCCGTCGACTTCGACCGCATCGTCGAGGCCGTCGCCGAGGCCGGGGACTACACCGTCGCCTGACCCGCACCTCCGGACGCCGCCGCGTCAGCCTCGCCGCGTGCGGGGCGCCGCCCCGGCGTCCGGACGGCGCCCCACCGCGCCACCGCCTCCGAGGCGGCTCGCGCATCGAGGTGTCACCCATCCCACCGCCAGGACCGGTCCGTCCCCGCCCACGCTCGCGTGGGCGACCACACGCCGGTCCTCCGCACGAAGGAGAACCCACCATGGCCCCCCAGGCCACCCCACCCGCGACCGCCCCGGCTGAGCCCGAACGGCGCGCTTCGCTCGAACTCGACATCAGCGGCATGACGTGCGCCTCCTGCGCCGCCCGCGTCGAGAAGAAACTCAACAAGGTCGACGGCGTCACCGCCTCGGTCAACTACGCGACCGAGAAGGCCACAATCCTCGCGCCGACCGGGCTCAGCATCGACGACCTCATCGGCGTCGTCGAGAAGACCGGCTACGGCGCCAAGCGTCCCGACCCGGCCGCCCCCGAGCCCGACCGGGTCGCCCCGCTGCGCCGCGACCTGACGCTGTCCGCCACGCTCGCGGTGCCCGTCATCGCGCTCGCGATGATCCCCGCGCTGCAGTTCCCCGGCTGGACGTGGGCCTCCCTCGCCCTGGCCACCCCGGTCTACTTCTGGGCCGCCCGCCGGTTCCACCGTTCCGCCTGGGTGAACCTGCGCCACGGCGCCACCACCATGGACACCCTCATCTCGCTGGGCACCTCGGCCGCCTACTGGTACTCGGTGTGGGCGCTGCTGTTCACCCACGCGGGCGAATTGCACTACACGCACCCCTTCGAGTTCACGATCGGCCGCGCGGACGGCGCCTCGATCTACTTCGAGGCTGTCGTCGCCATCATCACCTTCCTGCTCGCCGGACGCTGGTTCGAGGCCCGCGCCCGCACCCAGAGCTCCGCCGCGCTGCGCGCCCTGCTCACGCTGGGGGCCTCCGAGGCGACGATCCTGCGCGGCGGCGTCGAGGAACGCGTCCCGATCGACTTCCTCAAGCTCGGGGATGAGTTCGTGGTCCGACCCGGGGAGAAGATCGCCACCGACGGCGTCGTCGTCTCCGGCGGCTCCGCGGTCGACGAGTCGATGGTCACCGGCGAATCGCTACCCGTCGACAAGCTGCCCGGCGACCCCGTGATCGGCGCCACCCTGAACGCCAACGGACGCCTCGTCGTCCGCGCCACCGCGCTCGGCGAGGACACCGAACTGTCCCGCATGGCGCGCATGGTCGAGGAGGCCCAGACCCGCAAGGCTCCCGTGCAGGCGCTCGCCGACACGATTTCAGGCGTGTTCGTCCCGATCGTGCTCATCATCGCCTTGATCACGTTCGCGGGCTGGCAGCTCGCCGGCGAACCCCTGCTGTTCGCAGCGACCGCCGCCGTGGCCGTCCTCATCATCGCCTGCCCCTGCGCGCTCGGCCTGGCCACCCCCACCGCACTGCTCGTGGGCACCGGACGCGGCGCCACGCTCGGCGTCATCATTGCCGGTCCCGACGTGCTGGAGCGCGCCAAGTCCGTCGGCGTCATCGCCGTGGACAAGACCGGCACCGTCACCACCGGCGCCCTCGACGTCGTCGGCGTCACCCCCGGGGCCGGCGTGACCGACGCCGAGGTGCTCGGCTGGGCGGCCGCCGCCGAATCCGGTTCGGAGCACCCGCTCGCCGCCGCGATCGTCGCCGCCCATCCCGAGGCGCCGCGTCCCCTCGACTCCTTCGAGAACGTGCCCGGCGAAGGCGTGCGGGCCGTCATCGGCGGGGTCGCCGTCCGCGTCAGCCGTCCCGACGCCGTCACCGGGCTCCCCGCCGACCTGGCGGCCGCCGTGGACGCCGCCCAAGGGCGCGGCGAGACCGCCGTCGTCGTGACCCGTGCCGAGACCCCCGTCGGCGTCGTCGCGCTCGCCGACACCGTGAAGCCCACCTCGAAGGAGGCCATCGCGCGGTTCGTGGCGCTGGGTCTCACACCCGTCCTGCTCACCGGCGACAACGAGCGCGCCGCCCGCGCCGTGGCCGCCGAGGTAGGCATCGAGCAGGTCATGGCCGAGGTCCGCCCGGACGGCAAGGTGGCCGCCATCCGCGCCCTGCAGGAGGCGCATGGGCGGGTCGCCATGGTGGGGGATGGCGTCAACGATGCGGCCGCGCTCGCTGCGTCCGACCTCGGCATCGCCATGGGGTCGGGGACCGATGCCGCCAAGGAGGCCGCCGGGATCGTCGTCATGCGTCCCGACCTGATGCTGGTGGTGGATGCCCTGCGGCTATCCCGCTCCACGTTGGCGACCATCCGGGTCAACCTGTTCTGGGCGTTCGCCTACAACGTGGCCGCGATCCCGCTGGCCGCGCTCGGCATGCTCACCCCGATGATCGCCGGTGCGGCGATGGCGTTCAGCTCCGTGTTCGTCGTCTCCAACTCGCTGCTGCTGCGCCGCTTCCGTCCGCTCACCGTCTAGGGACGCCGCCCGCGCGGCACCTCGCCCCGCGGGTGCGTCGCGCCAGACACGCAACATGAGTTATACCAGTACTACTGGTACAACTTCGAGGAGGATTCATGGCGACTGCCACCACCGTGGCGTGGACGCTTGGGGGCGCCGTCGCGGGCCTGGCCGGCTGGGCGACCTGGGGGGTGTGGAACAACCTGACGGCTTTCCCGCGGGGCCGGGCGTCCGTCCGCCGGGCGGGCTTCGCCGCACGCCAGGTCGACCTCGACGGGGTCCGCGTCGCCTACGGCGAAGGCCCCGACAACGGACCCGCGCTGCTGCTCATCCACGGCCAGTCCACGGACTGGCTCAGCTATGCGCCCGTCCTGC
>NZ_DAIOIA010000062.1:0-16882 GCF_036744435.1 Propioniciclava sp.
CCTCAGTCCTCGGCGGGGTAAGGCTCAGTCCTCGGCGGGGTGAGGCGGACGGGGTCAGAACAGGAGCGAGAGACCCGGGTCGGTGAGGATCGTGGCCACGTCGGCCAGGAACCGGGACGCCTGTTCGCCGTCGAGGACGCGGTGGTCGATGGTCAGGGTCAGCTTTGCCACCGAGCGGATCACCATGCGCTCCTCGGCGCCCTCGCCGACCACCCACGGACGCCGGTTGAAGGTGCCCAGGCACAGGATCGCGGACTCGTTCGGGTTGAGGATCGGGGTGCCGCCCTCGACGCCGAACACGCCGACGTTCGTGATCGTGAACGTGCCGTGCGAGGCGTCCGCCGGGGTGATCCGCCCCTCCCGCACCTTGCTGACCAGATCGTTGAGCGCGTGGGCGAGTTCCAGCAGGTTGAGGTCGTTGGCCGCCTTGATGTTGGGGACGACCAGCCCCCGCCGGGTGGCCGCCGCGATGCCGAGGTTCACGTCCGGGTGGACGACGATCTCATCGCGTCCCAGATCCAGGCTGGAGTTGACCTCGGGATGCTTGGCCATCGCCAGGCACACCGCCTTGGCGAGCACCACGATCGGGGAGACGCGCAACCCGGCGAACTCGCGGCGTTGCTTGAGTTGATCGATCAACGCGACCGTCTCGGTGACGTCGACGTCCATCCACACCGACGCCTGCGGCACCTGCAGGGACGCCTGCATGGCCTGGACCATCTGCCGCCGGACGCCGCGCAGCGGGATGCGGGTGTCGCCCCGGCGTCCCGACGCCTCTCCTGCCGCGGCCTGGGCGACGTCGTGGGGGGTGATGACGCCGCCCGCGCCGGTTCCGGCGATCTGGGCCAGGTCGATGCCGAGATCGCGGGCCAGCCGCCTCACGGCGGGCTTGGCCAACGGCCTCCCCACCGGGTCGACGGCGCGACTGGGACGCGCTCCCGCCTCGGGACTTGGCAGCGGCGGCTCGACCGCCTCGTCGCGGACCGGTGCCGTCGGGTACACCTCTTCCACCTTGTGGGCGGGCGCATCGTCCAGCCCGTAGGACTCGTGCACCTGCTCGGACTCGGGGCCAGGCTGGGCCGGGACACCCTTGCGAGGACGCCGCGCCACCTGCGCGGCCGAGGCCCCGTAGCCGACGAGCATCGCGCCCGAGGAGGGAGCCGGGGTCGCGGACTCCGGCGCGTTCGGGGGTGCGGAGGGCGCGTCGCCGGTCTCGATGCGTCCCTGCAGCACCTCGTCCGCGGCGGGTACAGGCTCCGCGCCTCGCCCTCCTGCGGCGGGAGCGGTCCCTCCTGCGGCGGGGGCCGGGGCGTCGGCGGCCGGGTCGTTCGCCTCAGCCTGGCTCATGGCGGTGGCCCCGGACGGGGACTGCGCGCCGCCAGGATCGCCCCCGGGTTCGGCGATGGTCATGATGACCGAGCCGACCGCCACCATGGTGCCGACCTCGGCATGCAGGGCGGCGACGCGTCCGGCGACGGGGGCGGGGAGTTCCACCAGCGACTTGGCGGTCTCGATCTCCACCACGACGTCGTTGACGGCCACCTCGTCGCCGGGGGCGACGAGCCACTGGGTGATCTCGGCCTCCAGCAGGCCTTCGCCCGGGTCGGGCAGCGTCATCTCGAACATGGAGTTCTCCGTTTCGTGGGGCTCAGCGGGCCATCGAGCGGTCGACCGCATCCAGGATGCGGTCCAGGTCGGGCAGGTAGTTCTTCTCGACGCGGCTGGGCGGGTAGGGCATGTCGTAACCGGTGACGCGCAGCACGGGCGCCTCGAGGGAGTAGAAGCAGGCTTCCTGGAGCCGGGCGGCGATCTCGCCGCCGAGCCCGCCAGAGCGGACCGCCTCGTGGACGACGATGGCGCGTCCGGTCTTCTCCACCGACGCCCGCAGCACGGCGTCATCGAGCGGGGAGAGGCTGCGCAGGTCGATGACCTCCAGCGAGCGTCCTTCGGCGGAGGCGGCGAGCGCGGCCTCCACGCAGGTCTTCACCATCGGACCGTACGTGATGAGGGTGGCGTCGGTGCCGTCCAGGACGACGCGGGCGGCGTCCAGGGGAAGCGGCGGGGCGGACAGGTCGACCTCGCCCTTCTCGTGGTAGCGGCGCTTGGGTTCGAAGAAGATCACCGGGTCGTCGGAGGCGACCGCCTGCTGGATCATCCAGTAGGCGTCCAGCGGCGTCGACGGGGAGACGACGACCAGGCCGGGCGTGTGCGCGAAGTAGGCCTCGGGCGATTCGGAGTGGTGCTCGATGGCGCCGATGCCGCCGCCGGTGGGGATCCGGATCACCATCGGGACGCTGAGGCGCCCCATCGATCGGAACCGCATCCGGGAGACCTGGGAGACGATCTGGTCGAAGGCCGGGTAGACGAAGCCGTCGAACTGGATCTCGACGACGGGCCGGTAGCCGCGCAGCGCCAGGCCGAGCGCGGTGCCGACGATGCCCGACTCGGCCAGCGGCGAGTCGACGACCCGCTCAGGCCCGAAGTCGCGTTGGAGGTGCTCGGTGATCCGGAATACCCCGCCCAACTGCCCAATGTCCTCGCCCGCCAGCAGCACTTTCGGGTCGGCTTCCAGCGCGCGGCGCAGGCCCGCGTTGAGCGCCTTGGCCATGGTCATGGTCTCGGTCATCAGGCCTGGTCTCCCTCGAATGACGCCTCATAGGCCAGGTATGCCTCCCGCTGGGCCACCAGTCCGGGCGGGGTCTGGGCGTAGACGCGATCCCAGTAGTCCTCCAGGACGGGGTTGGGCAACTCCAGGCAGCCCTCGCGAATGCGGACGCCCAGCGCCTCGGATTCGGCGTCCAGCGCGTCCAGCCACGCCTGGTCGATGGCGCCGGTGCGCAACAGGTAGGTGCGTACCCGGGCGATCGGATCCTTGGCCCGCCATTGCTCTTCCTCGGCCCGCTCGCGGTACTTGGTGGGGTCATCCGAGGTGGTGTGGGCGCCCATCCGGTAGGTGAACGCCTCGATGAAGGTGGGGCCCTCGCCGCGTCGGGCGCGATCCAGCGCCCATTCGGTGACGGCCTGGACGGCGAGCACGTCGTTGCCGTCGACGCGCAGGCTGGGGATCCCGAAGCCCGTGGCCCGCCGGTACAGCGGGATCCGGCTTTGGCGTTCAATGGGCTCCGAGATCGCCCACTGGTTGTTCTGCACGAAGAACACGACCGGTGCCTGGTAGGACGCGGCGAACACCAGCGCCTCGCTCACGTCGCCTTGGCTGGTGGCGCCGTCACCGAAGTAGACCAGGACGGCGCCGTTGTCGGCCGGGTCGGGGTTGCCGACGATGCCGTCGCGCTGCATGCCCATCGCGTAGCCGACGGCGTGCAGGGACTGGGTGCCGATCACGAAGGAGTACAGGTGGAACCGGGCGTCGACCGAGTCCCAGTCGACCATGGCGGTGCCGCGCATCGTCTTGAGCATGTCAAGGGGGTCGATGCCCCGCATCAGTGCCACCGCGTGCTCGCGGTAGCTGGGGAACACCTCGTCGAGGGCTGCTACGGCGGCTCCGGAGCCAACCTGGGCGGCTTCTTGGCCCAGCGACGGCGGCCACAGCCCCAGTTGGCCCTTGCGTTGCAGAGCGGTCGCCTCGGCGTCGAAGCGGCGACCGAGCACCATGTGACGCAGGTTGGCCGCCAGGGTGGCGTCGTCGTGGTCGTAGCTGAAGCCATCGGCGTCCACCCGCTCCCCCTCGGGGGTGAGGAGCTGGATGAACTCTTCGCTGCGGACGATCCGGGTGCCCCCGGGGGTCACCACCGATTCGGTGGCGTCGGGGTCGAGAGGTTCGATCACACCCCCGAGCATACAGTTACGTAACCGTAGGTAGGAATTCGTCGCGGCGCGCCGCTGCCTCCCACCGGCGCTGCGGCCCCTGGAGCGCCCCTGAACCGCCCTGGTCAGGGCGGACGAGAAGGGAAGCACCCCATAGACTGACGGCGCTTCGCGTCGTCTTCCAAGGGAGCCCGATGGTCTCGGACCCTCGTCAGCGCAGCTTCCGCGCTGTCCTCGTCAACACCCTCATCGCCAACATCACCACCAGCTTCCTGTGGTACTGCGTCACGTTCTGGATGTACCTGGAGACGCGCAACGTGCTCGTCACCGCCATCCTCGGCGGGTCATACATGCTCGGCATGGCGCTGTTCGGCGTCCCGTTCGGCAGCTGGATCGACCGGACGCGCAAGAAACGCGTCATGGTCGTCTCCCAGAGCGTGACCGCCGTGTTCTTCGCCCTCGCCGCGATCGTCTACTTCCTCTCCCCTCGCGAGCAGCTACTCACCATCGGGTCGTTCCCCTTCGTCGCCTTCGTCCTGCTGCTGCTCACGGGCGCCATCATGGAGTCCGCCCGCGGGATCGCCCTGGGCACCGTCGTCACCTTGCTCGTGCCCGACTCCGAACGCGCCAAGGCCAACGGCCTGGTGGGCATGGTCGGCGGGCTGGGTTTCATGATCACGTCAGTGATCGCCGGGCTGGCCATCGGGCAACTCGGCATGACCACGTCGCTGATCATCTCGCTGGTGCTCACCGCCGGCTCGCTGGCGCACATGGTGACCGTCGCGATCCCAGAACCGGAGATCGTGCATGCGGAAGGCGCCCCCAAGAAGGTGGACTTCGCGGGCGCTTGGGGGGCGATCCGCGAGGTGCCCGCCCTGATCTGGCTGATCGTGTTCTCGACGTTCAACAACCTCATCGGCGGCGTCTACATGGCCCTGCTGGATCCGTACGGCCTGTCGCTGGTCTCCGTCGAGGCGTGGGGCATCGTGTTCGGCTTCGTCGGGATCGGCTTCATCATCGGCGGCGCCGTCATCGCCAAAGTGGGCCTGGGGACGCGGCCCCTGCGGGCCCTCCTGCTGGCCAACGTCGCCATGTGGATCATCGGTGGCACGTTCGCGATCCGCGAGTCGATCTGGTTCCTGATCGTCGGGATGCTCATCTACATGGCGATCATCCCCTTCGCCGAAGCGGCCGAGCAGACCGTCCTGCAACGCGTCGTCCCGTTGCCCAAGCAGGGTCGAGTGTTCGGTTTCGCCCAGTCCATCGAGTTGGCGGCCGCCCCGTTCAGTTCGTTCCTGATCGGCCCCATCGCCGAGTTCTGGCTGATCCCGTACATGAACACACCCCAGGGGCAGGCCCAGTGGAGTTGGCTGCTGGGCGAGGGCCACGCCCGCGGCATCGCGCTCGTATTCCTGCTGACCAGCATCGTCGGCCTGGCGATCACCGTCGCTGCGCTCGCGTCCCGCCCGTATCGAACCCTCAGCGCCGCCTACGCCGCGTCGGGGCCCGAGGACACATCCGCCGCCCCTCCCACGACCCCCGACCCTCCGTCGTCCCCCGAGTTCCCGCCCCCGCCGAGGACTGAGGCTCCTCACGCCCAGGACTGAGGTTGCGTGCACCGAGGACTGAGCTTGTGCGCACCGAGGACTGAGCCTGAGTCCGCCCAGGACTGAGCCTGAGTCCGCCGAGGACTGAGCCTGAGTCCGCCCAGGACTGAGCCTGAACCTGCCGAAGACTGGGGCTGAGTCCGCCGAGGACTGAGGGGCATCCCGCTGGAGGCACTTCTGCGTGGATTCTGCTGCAGCTCTGCGACCCGGGCAGGCTTGCGGAGCGGTTCTCCGGGCCAGTGGACCCCCGAGCAGGCACCCAACTGCGTGAGGCTGACAGACTGACGCCATGATCCGCACCGTCGTCTTCGATTTCGGCCAGGTTCTCGCGTCAGGAACGGGGGTGATCGAGGAGGCGTCCGCGCTGCTGGATGTGCCCCCGGACGACTACGCCCGCGTGTACTGGGCCGGACGCACGGCCTACGACGCGGGCGCGTCGGACGCCGACTACTGGACCCCGGTCCTCGCCGCACTCGGCAAACCCACCACCCCCGAAATGGTGGATCGGCTGGCCCGGCTGGACGCCCAACTGTGGGCTGTCATGCGTCCCGAAGCCCGGGCCTTGTTGCGTGACGTCCGCGCTTTCGGACGCACGGTTGCGGTGCTGAGCAATGCCCCGTTCAGCGTCGACCTGGCGTTCGCGGACGCCGACTACGCCCAGGATGCGGACCTATGGTTCGTGTCGGCGTCCATGGGGATCGTGAAGCCCAACCCAGCCATCTACACCCGGGTCGAGGAGGGCACCCAGACCGATCCTGAGGAGATCGCCTTCATTGACGACAACGCCCTGAACGTTGCGGCGGCGCTGCGAGCGGGCTGGAAAGCACACCTGTGGGTCAGCGACGCCGACAGCCGCGCCTGGCTGGTGGGTATCGGCGCGCTGCCGCCGCAGTAGCGCAGGCTCTGAGCCCACCTGCCCGCCTGGTGTCTGTCCTGAGTCCTCGCGGCGCTCAAGCTCAGTCCTCGGCGGGCTTAGCCCCAGTCCTCGGCGGACTCGAGCTCAGTCTTCGGCGCACGGATGCTCAGTCCTCGGCGGGCCAGCGGGCGCCGGATGGATGGGCGGCGGGTGCCGGATAGACGGGCGGTGATGGGCCGGGACGGGCGCGCGAACGCCTCAGGAGGCGGTGGCCACCATGACGGCCTTGATGGAGTGGAGTCGGTTCTCGGCCTGGTCGAAGACGATGGACGCCTCGGAGGTGAACACCTCGTCGCTGACCTCCAGCTCGCGCATGCCCGTCAGATCGTGCACCAGGCGCGCCGTGGACGTCTCGAGATCGTGGAAGGCCGGCAGGCAGTGCATGAACTTGGCCTCGGACGCTGCCAGCCCCATCACCTGCGCCGTGACCCGGTAGGGCGCCAGGATCCGGCATCGCTCGGCCCAGACGCCGTGCGGCTCCCCCATCGACACCCACACGTCGGTGTGCACGAAGTCGACACCCGCCACGCCGGCCTCGATGTCGTCGGTGATCGTGATCCGCGCCCCGGTGCTGGCCGCGATCTCACGGGCCAACTCGACGCGGGCCTGAGAGGGGGCGAACTCGGGCGGGGCGACCATCCGGACGTCCATGCCCATCATCGCGCCCATCGTCAGCATCGAGTTACCCGTGTTGTAGCGGGCATCCCCCAGGTAGGCGAAGGACAGATCCCGTGCCGGGCGTCCCGCGGATTCGACCATCGTGAATGCATCGCACAGCGCCTGCGTGGGGTGCCACTCGTCGGTCAGCCCGTTCCACACCGGAATGGAGGCGTGCTCAGCGAGCGCCTCCACCGTGTCTTGGGAGTTGCCGCGGAACTCGATGCCGTCGTACATGCGCTCCAGGACGAGCGCCGTGTCGGCGGCGGACTCCTTCGATCCGATGTGGGCCCCCGACGGATCCAGGTAGGTGGTGTGCGCCCCTTGCTGACGGGCGCCGACCTCGAAGGCGGCCCGCGTCCGGGTGGAGCTCTTCTCGAAGATGAGCGCGAAGTTCATGCCGCGCAACCGCTGCTCCTCGCGCCCTTCGCGGCGGGCCGACTTCAGCGCTCCGGTGAGCTCCACGAGGTGACCCCACTCGTCGGGAGTGAAGTCGACCTCCTTCAGGAAATCCCGACCGGTCAACTCGCCCACGCGCGTCTGCCTTTCTCATCACCGGGGACCCGCGGCGTGTCTCAGGGCGCAGCAGGGTAGATCCCGGAAGTGATCATTGTGCCGTACGTGGAAAACTAGTGGGGTGATCCTTCGATTCTTGGTCAGCGCCCTGTCCCTCGGCGTCGCCACCTGGCTCCTGCCGGGCATCTGGCTCGACGTCACGGGCAGCCCCGCGAACGCCGCCCTCACCATCTTGCTGGTCGCCGCGATCTTCGGCCTGGTCAACGCCCTGGTCAAGCCGCTCTTCGTCTTCGTCACGTCACCGCTGCTCCTGTTGACGCTCGGATTCTTCCTCCTCATCATCAACGCCGCCCTGCTGATGCTCACCTCATGGGTGTGCGCCCAGTTCGGCGTCCCGTGGGGCGTGGACGGTTTCTGGTCGGCCTTCTGGGGCGCACTGATGGTCTCCATCGTCAGTTTCGTTCTCAACTCGTTCGTCGGCCGTCGCGGCGAGGTCCATTCGTGACGGACGCCAACGCGCCCGTCTCCGTGGTGTTCGTCTGCTGGGGGAACATCTGCCGCTCCCCGATGGCCGAGCGCATCGCTCGCGCCCAGGCGTCCGCGAAGCATCATGACGGCATCGTCTTCACGTCGGCGGGGGTGTCCTCGGAGGAGACGGGCAACCCGATCGACCCGCGCGCCCGCGCCGTGCTCACCCGGCACGGCTACGACGCCTCCGGGCACCGCGCCCACCGGATCACCGCGGCCGAGATCGCGGACGCCGATCTGGTCATCGGCCTCGAGCCCCTCCACGTCGACCGCATGCGCAAGCTTGCCCCGGGAGCGGACCATCTCGCGCTGCTCACCGACTTCGACCCGGATGCCGAGCCCGGGTCCGGCGTCCCGGATCCCTGGTATGGGGAGGCCGACGGTTTCGAGGACACCTTGGCCGCTCTGGAGGCGGCGATGCCGGGGATCCTCGCTCGGGCTACGAGCCTGCGCCGTTAGGATGACCGCATGCAGATCCTCGTGGTGGACGACGACCAGGCCGTCCGAGACTCGCTGAAACGCTCGCTGCAGTACAGCGGTTACGAGGTGTCTGCAGTCAGCGACGGGATCGAGGCGCTCGCCCACCTGTCCTCCCACCGCGTCGACGCGGTGGTGATGGATGTCATGATGCCGCGGCTGGATGGCCTGGAGACGACCCGCATGCTGCGCCAGCAGGGCAACGACGTTCCGATTCTCGTGTTGACGGCGCGCGATGCCGTCGGGGACCGTGTCGACGGCCTGGACGCGGGCGCCGACGACTACATGGCCAAGCCGTTCGCCCTGGACGAGTTGATGGCCCGGCTGCGGGCCCTGACCCGCCGCAGCCGCCCTGAGTCCGACGACGCCCCGGCCACCGCCGGTGAGGTGCTGTCGTTCGAGGATCTGCGCTTGGACCTGGGCACCCGGGAGGTCACCCGGGACGGCAAGCGGATCGCGCTCACACGCACCGAGTTCGCCCTGTTGCAGACGTTCATGGAGAATCCGCGCCGTGTGCTGGAGCGTTCCTGGCTGCTGAACGAGGTGTGGGGCTTCGAGTTCCCGACCACGGCGAACTCCCTGGAGGTCTACATCGGCTACCTGCGGCGCAAGACCGAGGTCGACGGGGGTTCCCGGCTGATCCACACGGTGCGTGGGATCGGCTACGTGTTGCGTGAGTCGGCGCCGTGAGCCTGGGCTCGTGAAGCGGATCCGGGCCTTCTTCTCCTCGGCCAACCGCTCGTTGCAGCAGCGGCTAGCCATCGCCATCGCCATCGCCATCGCGACTGCGGTCGCGGTGACGGGGGTGGCCGCCTACGCGCTGACGCTCGTCACCGTTTACAACCAGCTGGACGCCGAGCTCGTCGACGTCGCCAACATCACGTCAGGCGCCTTGGCCGAGGACCTGGAGAACATGGGTGGCATCGACACCTCCACCTGGCGGGCCGCCAACGTCATCGTGATGCTGGTGCGCTCGGACAATCACACCATCGCCATGCCGGGACGCCAGGTGACCTTGGAACTCGGCCCTGACGAGTTGACGGTCGCCCGGACCTCGCAGGGGTGGTCGTCGCGTACCGGCGTCAACTCGGCAGGGGGCCTCACGCGCATCGTGGCGGTCCCGCTCGTGGACCAGCAGCAGCATTACGCGCTGGTGGTGGGGCGTCCCTTGGCGCCCACGCTGGCGATCCTGCAGACGACCGGGCTGTCGCTGCTCGTGTTCGGCGGTGTCGGCGCGGCGATCGCGGCCGCTATCGGTTACGTGATCGCCAAGTCGGGGTTACAGCCGATCCGGCAGCTGTCCGACGCCGTCTTGTCGATCGCGGCGACGAACAAGCTGACCCCCGTCGAGATCCGTGGCGACGACGAGATCGCCGACCTCGGCCAGACGTTCAACCGGATGCTCAAGGCGCTGGAGAGTTCACGTGAACGGCAGCGCCGCCTGATCGCGGACGCCGGACACGAACTGCGCACCCCGCTCACGTCGATGCGTACGAACGTCGAACTGCTGGTCGCCGACGAGCGGCAGGGCATGTTGCCTGACGGTGCTCGCAGCGAGATCCTGCGCGATGTCGCCGCCCAGCTGGGCGAGTTCACCCAGCTCGTCGGGGATCTGGTGCAACTCTCCCGCGAGGAGACGGTGCAGCCTGCCCCTGAGGCGGTCGATCTGCGCGAGATCATTCACCACGCGCTCGACCGGGTGAAGCGTCGCGGCCCCGGCCTGAGTTGGCGGGTCCGCCTGGATCCGCTGTATCTCGTCGGGGAGCCTGACGCCCTGGAGCGGGCGGTGACGAACCTGCTCGACAACGCGGTGAAGTTCTCCCCCGCCGGCGGAACCATCACGGTGGAGTTGATCGGCGACCGGCTGCGCGTCGCCGACGAGGGCCCGGGCATCGCCGACGAGGACCTCCCCCACGTGTTCGAGCGGTTCTACCGTTCGGAGCACGCCCGCGCGACGACGGGGTCGGGCCTGGGCCTCTCGATCGTCGCGCAGACGATTCAGGCGCATGGCGGGTGGGTCAAAGCCGGTCACGCCCCTGAGGGCGGCGCGGAACTGATCGCACGCCTGCCCGGCTCACCGATCCCCCCGGAGGAGCAGGAAGCCGACCAGGACGAGGACGCCGCTCCGTTCTGACCATCCCACGCTGTGACCACTGTTCGAGACGGCTCGTCTCACAGGAGAACAATGGGGGGCCGCAAAGGAGATATCAGAACTTCATGACAGCCAACACAGCCTCCCCGCCCGCCCCGCTGAACTCGCCGGCCCGCGTCATCACCGCCAGCCTCGTCGGCACGACGATCGAGTTCTACGACTTCTACGTGTACGCCACGGCGGCCGTCCTCGTCTTCCCCCAGCTCTTCTTCCCCAGCGGCAACGCGACCACGGCGCTCATCGCGTCGTTCGCGGTGTTCGGGGCGGCGATGATCGCCCGTCCGATCGGGGCCATCGTCTTCGGCCACCTGGGCGACCGCCGCGGCCGCAAGACGACACTGGTGATCAGCCTGATCACCATGGGCGTGGCCACTTTCCTGATCGGCCTGCTTCCGACCTTCCACACCGCGGGCGTCATCGCCCCGATCCTGCTCCTGGTGCTCCGCCTCGCGCAGGGCTTCGCACTGGGCGGGGAATGGTCCGGCGCGGCGCTGGTCGCCACAGAGAACGCCCCGAAGGGCAAGCGCGCCTGGTACGGCACCTTCCCGCAGTTGGGCGCCCCGCTCGGCTTCATCATCGCCAATGGGCTGTTCCTGATCATCAACTACGCACTGCCGCACCCCGACGACACCCTGCTCAAGTCCGAGGCGTTTCTGACGTGGGGCTGGCGGATCCCGTTCCTGTTCTCCGCCGTCATGGTGATCGTCGGCCTGTGGGTCCGGCTGAAGCTGGTCGAATCCCAGGCGTTCAACGTCGCCGAGAAGCGTGGCGCGATCCGCAAGCTGCCGCTGGGCGACACGTTCCGGCTGCACTGGCGCGAGGTGATCCTCGGCACGTTCATCATGCTGGCGACCTACGTCTTGTTCTACCTGATGACGAGCTTCACGCTGACCTACGGGACGGCGGCCCAGACGGCCCAGCCCGGCGGCCTGGGGATCAGCTACATCAACTTCGTGCTCATGCAGATCATCGGCGTGGTGTTCTTCGGCATCTTCACGCTGCTGTCTGGCCCCGTCGCCGACAGCATCGGACGTCGTCGCCTGCTCATCTGGGTCACCGTGGCCATCATCGTGTTCGGCCTGAGCTTCCCGCTGTTCCTGAGCCTGCGTCCCGACCCGATGTTCACCGGCGCTCTCACCCAGGCGTTCCTGATCCTCGGGTTCACGCTGATGGGCGTCACCTTCGGACCGATGGGGGCGATCCTGCCCGAACTGTTCCCCACCAACGTGCGCTACACCGGGTCGGCCATCGCCTACAACGTGTCCAGCATCCTGGGTGCGGCCCTCGCCCCGATCATCGCGGTGGCCCTGTGGGCGCAGGCCGGCGGTAGCACCCTCCTCGTCGGCCTGTACCTGGCCGGCGCCAGCGTTCTGACGCTCATCTCGCTCGTGCTGTCGCGGGAGACCAAGGACACCAACTACGACGCCTCCTCAGCCGAGGACGACGCCTGGGAGGACGACGCGCTGGTCGGCGCCTCCCAATAGAACCACGGTCACCGCACGAGCCGCGGCATCCCCTTCCCGGTGGGTGCCGCGGCTCGTGACCGTCCGGGGGAGGGAACGGTCCAATCTGGCGGCACTGGGGAAGGTCCGTCGCAGCCATCGCCACGGGACGCCCGGCCACACGAATCACAGGGGCCGAGCGCCACACGCCCGTGGGGCTGCCCTGCCGACGCCGAGAACCCTCCCCGGGGGATGCGAAACGCCGCGACCCCGAGGGGCCGCGGCGTTTCTACGGTTCGAACTGAACTCAGGCGAGCGGGGAGATGTTCGTCGCCTGCAGGCCCTTGGGGCCCTGCTCGGTCTCGAACTCAACCTTGTCGCCCTCGTTCAGCGAGCGGAACCCGCGGGAGTTGATCGCGGAGTAGTGCGCGAACACATCCGACGAGCCGTCGTCGGGGGAGATGAAGCCGTAGCCCTTGTCGGCGTTGAACCACTTGACGGTTCCGGTGGCCATGTTTCCTGCCTTCTTTAATGCTGTTACTCAACCCTCGGGGTCCCGGGGGCGTTGGGGTGACGCTCGAAACTCTACCGACGGGAACCGCAGTAAGAACTACCAACCTCAACCTGCACGACAGCCTACACGGCTCCCCACGCAGCTGTCCGGTCCGATCGTCCGGCCTGGACTCCACGGCTCACGCACAGGGCGGGCACAGCCGAGCGCTCTAGACTTCAGACATGCCAGAAACGCGCAAGCACCGCGTGCAGGCACGCGACCAGATCGACCAGGCCATCTTCGCCGCCCTGGGCGAACCGGTCCTGCCGAATCAGCCAGGACACACCCCCACGGCGTCCCCCGCGGCACCGGAATCCCCCGATGCCGCCGCGGGGCCCTCCCCCACCAGCTTCCTGACCGGAGGCGCGATGGGCGCGTTCACGTTCCACGCGCACAAGCCCACCCCGGGCGTCGAGGCCTAAGCCGCATCGGCCCGACGCGTCGATCCCCGGACACCTATCCCGACGTTGAAGACCCCTCCCTGCACACCACCGTCCACACCTGGAAAGATGGAGTCGCGCATCGTTCACGGCGGCACACTGCCCCTCGTGCGCATCCACACCTGTGAGGATGGTGGGGGCAGACGACCACGGGGTGAGGGACGCACATGCAGGTGGAATGGTGGAGCATCATCCCGTTCGTCGTCCTGCTGCTGTGCATCGCCCTGCTGCCGCTGATCCCCGCCACCACCCACGCCTGGGAACGCAACGGCGTCAAACTGCTCGTCGCCCTCGCCTGCGGCCTTCCGGTCGCGGCATGGTTCGTCCTGACCGGCCACGGCTCCGAGGTCAGCCACGCGCTCGTCGAGTACGTCCAGTTCATCATGCTGCTGCTGGCTCTCTTCGTGGTCTCCGGCGGCATCTTCCTCGACGGCGACATCCGCCCCACCCCCCGCAACAACACCCTCTTCCTGGCCATCGGCGGTGCTATCGCGTCCGTCGTGGGAACGACCGGCGCGGCCATGCTGCTCATCCGCCCGCTGCTGAACACCAACCGGGACCGCGCGCGCCGCGTCCACACCGTCGTGTTCACCATCTTCATCGTCGCCAACTGCGGCGGGCTCCTCACCCCGCTCGGCGACCCTCCCCTGTTCCTGGGATTCCTGCGCGGCGTCCCCTTCGAATGGACGCTTCGCCTGTGGCCGCAGTGGCTTTTCGTCAACGCGCTACTCCTGGCCACCTACTACGCGCTCGACACGCGGGCGTACGCCAGCGACCCCGTCTCCGCGGACGCCGCCCCCACCAGCGCAGCCCCGGTGCGCGTCCGGGGCGCCGTGAACTTCGTGTTCTTCGCCGCGATCATCGTCGCCGTCGCCTTCGTCCCGTCGCTCGATCTGCACGCGCTGGAGACCGGTCACGCAACCTGGACGGCCCTCGTCCCATGGCGAGAACTCGTGTTCGGCGCGGCCGCTGCGGCGTCCTATGCGCTGGGCAGCCGTGACGTACGGTTCCGACTCAACCAATTCACCTGGACGCCGATCGTCGAGGTGGCGGCCCTGTTCATCGGGATCTTCCTCGCGATGATCCCCGCGCTGAACTACCTGGGGCAGATCGCCCCGCACCTCCCCTCACGACGGTCACGTTCTTCGTGTTCTCCGGCGGGCTGTCGGCCTTCCTCGACAACGCGCCCACCTACGCGACCTTCTACGAGATGGCCGCGCAACTCCCCGGCGACCCGCGCATCGGAGCCGCGCCCGGCGTCCCGGAGGCCTACCTGATCGCGATCTCCTTGGGTTCGGTGCTGTGCGGTGCCATCACCTATATCGGCAACGGCCCCAACTTCATGACCAAGGCCGTCGCCGACGCCGCCGGAGTCCCGATGCCGAGCTTCGGCGGCTACATGCGGTGGTCGATCCTGTACCTGGTCCCGATCCTCGCCGCCATGGCGCTGGTGTTCCTCGCCGAGGGGCCCCTATGGACGTGGTTGGGCGTCCTCCTTGCGCTTGGGATCCTCGTTCGAGCCGCCCGGCAGGCCCGCCGAGGACTGAGCCCCACCCCGCCGAAGACTGAGCCTGAGCCCGCCGAGGGCTTCCCTGAGGAACAAGACGCAGCCCCCTGCGGAGCGATGGCTGCACGTGGGGCAGGAGAGGGCCGCTCGCCCGGGGGTCGGCCGTCCGTGTGGGACGCCCCGGGACGCACGAACGCCGGCCACCCCGCAATGGGGCGACCGGCGCTCAGCGAAACGACGTGCGTCAGGCAGCGACGACCTTCACCGGGACGTGCGCGGTGACGGCCTCGGTCAGCTTCACGCCGATCTTGTGCTCGCCGATCGACTTGATCGGCTTGCTGATGACGACGTTGCGCTTGTCGACCGAAGGACCGTTGGCCTTCTTGATCGCGGACGCGATGTCGGCGGCCGTGATGGCGCCGAACAGCTTGCCCTCAGCGGAAACCCGCGCGGGAACCTGGACGTCCAGGGACTCGAGCTGGGTGCGGAGCTCGCCAGCGTGCGCGTGATCGCGGACGGTGCGGGCCTCGCGGGCACGGTTGATGCCCTCGATCTGCTTCTCGGCGCCACGCGTCCAACGGATCGCGAACCCCTGGGGCAGGAGGTAGTTGCGGCCGTAGCCGTCCTTGACCTCGACGATGTCGCCAGCGATGCCGAGGTGGTCGACAGCGGCGGTGAGGATGAGCTTCATGTCAGCTTCCTTTCTCAGCGCGCGTTCGACGTGTACGGCAGCAGGGCGAGCTCGCGCGCGTTCTTGATCGCGATCGCGACCTTGCGCTGCTCCTGCACGGACAGACCCGTCACCCGACGGGCGCGGATCTTCCCACGCTCGGAGATGAACTTCCGCAGGGTCGCGGTGTCCTTGTAATCCACGGTGCCGATCTTGATCGACTTGACCGGGGCAATCTTCTTCTTGTTCACAGGCTTACGCTGTGGAGCCATTGTGGTGCTCTCTTTCTGGAGCCCGGCAAATGCCGGAATGACGTGGTTGGAACGGGTGGATCAGAACGGCGGTTCGTCGCTCTGGGCCGAAGCCCACGGATCATTGACGGGCTGGCGATTGCCGCCGCCACCACCCTGACCCGAGTTGGACGACCAGTTGTTGTCGCCCCCACCCGAGCCACCCTGCTGGCTGTAGCCACCGCCGCCGCCACCGCTGGTGCGGTTGACCTTCGCGGTCGCGTAGCGCAGGGAAGGACCGACTTCGTCGACCTCGATCTCGAACACGGTGCGACGCTCACCCTCGCGCGTCTCGTAGGAGCGGCTCTTCAGCCGACCCTGGACGATGACCCGCATGCCCTTGGTGAGGGTCTCGGCTGCGTTCTCCGCGGCCTGCCGCCACACCGAGCAGTTGATGAACATGGCGTCCCCGTCCTTCCACTCGCTCGTCGCACGGTCGAACGTGCGAGGAGTGGAGGCGACGGTGAAGTTGGCCACCGGGGCCCCGGACGGGGTGAAGCGAAGCTCGGGGTCAGCCGTCAGGTTGCCCACGAGCGTGATGATGGTTTCACCAGCCATTGGTTCAGATCTCCGATTCGTCGGACGTTGTTGTTGAGGTTGCGACGCCGAAGCGCCCTACTCCTCCTCAGCCTGTCAGCCCGGACCGACGAAAACGAGGGCCGCGCAAACATCTGGGGAAGAAGAACCTCACTTGTGCAGGTCGGGGCGGATGACCTTCGTCCGCATGATCTGCTCGTTGAGCGTGTACTGGCGATCGAGTTCCTTGACCACGTCAGGCTCAGCGGTCACATCGAGCACCGCATAGATGCCCTCGGACTGCTTCTGGATGTCGTAGGCGAGCCGACGACGGCCCCAGATGTCAATGTTCTCGACGGTGCCACCGGCGGCCTTGAGGCCTTCGAGCGGCTTCTCCACGATGCCGGCGACCTGGCGGTCATCGACGTCGGGGGAGACGATCACCATGATCTCGTACTGGCGCATGTGTATTCCCCACCTCCTCTGGACTAGCGGCCACGGGTATCTCCCGGGGCAGGAGGGTCTTCATGCACGGACGCTGAGCGTCCACCGCACCACACTACCGGACGCAGCGATTCCACCCCAACCCAGGCGCGACAGGGGTATCTAGCCGACACGGGCACATCTGACCGACGAGGCACGAGGCGTCCCTGCGGTGCCACGGTCCACCGCGGGGAGACCGGACCGACGCTAGCTAGGTGGCTCCGACCGTCCACCGGCTTCCATCCGCCACGTCACGCGTACCGATCGAGGTCGTCGCCGGGCTCAGACTCAGTCCTCGGCGGGCTAGCCCCAGTCCTCGGCGGGCTCAAGCCCAGTCCTCGGCGGGCTCAAGCCCAGTCCTCG
>NZ_DAIOIA010000063.1:0-16827 GCF_036744435.1 Propioniciclava sp.
CGGCGAGGAAGTCGGCAACCGACTCTCCCGGAGCCAAGGTGGGCTCGGCCAGGTCGTACACACCGGACAGCTTCAGCGCCTCCTGCACGGCTGGGTCGGCGCGGAACGCCTTGGCCTTGGCCGCCAACTGCAGGTAGGTCTCCATGTTGGCTGCCGCGGACTCCCAGACTCCGGCCATGCCATCGGTACGCGAGGGCTTGTAGTCGAAGTGGACGGGGCCGGTGTAGCGGGGGGCGTCCGGGCTGCCGGGGAAGCCGTTGACGAGCAGGTCCACCGTGAAGAACGCGCTGATCAGGTCGCCGTGACCGAACACGAGGTCCTGATCGAACCGTGGACCATGCTGGCCGTTGAGGTCGATGTGGAACAGCTTGTTGCTGAACAGCGCCTGGGCCAGGCCGTGGGTGTAGTTCAGCCCGGCCATCTGCTCGTGCCCGACCTCAGGGTTCAGGCCGACGATGTCGCCGTTCTCCAGGTCAGCAATCAGGCCCAGTGCGTGGCCGATCGTGGGCAGGAAGATGTCGCCGCGGGGCTCGTTCGGCTTCGGCTCCAGGCCGATGCGCAGGTCGTAGCCCTTCTCCTTGATGTAGCCGGCGACGGTGTCCAGGCCCTCCTTGTAGCGAGAGAACGCGGCGTGGAAGTCCTTAGAGGAGTCGTACTCTGACCCCTCACGGCCGCCCCACATGACGAACGTCTCGGCGCCCAGGGAGGCGGCGAGGTCGACGTTCTTGAGGACCTTGCGCAGCCCGAAGCGGCGCACGGAGCGGTCGTTGGAGGTGAAGCCACCGTCCTTGAAGACCGGATGGGTGAAGGTGTTGGTGGTCACCATCTCGATGACCAGGCCAGCCTTGTCGGCGGCGTCCTTCAGCTTGCCGACGATGCGGGCGCGGGTTGCGTCGTCTGCATCGAAGGGGAACACGTCGTTGTCGTGGAAGGTGATGCCCCAGGCGCCCAGTTCGGCCAGCTTGTCGCTGTACTCCCAGGGATCGAGGGTGGGACGGGTGTTGACACCGAACGGGTCCGTGCCGGTCCAGCCGACCGTCCAGAGCCCGAACGAGAACTTGTCCTCGGGGATTGGTGCGCGCACGATATGTAGCCTCCTTGCTATTTGTATCGCGGCACAACTTATGACGCCTAAGCGGGTCTGTCAAGGTCGAAGGACCCTTCGAGCGGGATCGAGACCACTAAGTTGCGTCGGCGGACTATATGAGGCTGCCCCCAGCCCCCCGCCGCGGAGAACGCCGTCATAGACAGCGGCGCCCCACCCGCGTCCTGCGAGTGGGGCGCCACGACGCCGCGATCCCGGAGCCGGCGGCCCAGGAGACGACCCGACCGCCCCGAGGAGGGCGGAAAGGCCAGCGCGTCAGTCGATCAGATCGTGGATCATGACCACCTGTTCACGACCCGGACCAACACCAATCCCGGAGATACGGCAGCGGATCAGTTCCTCCAGGCGCCGCACATAGGCTTGGCAGGTCGCGGGCAGTTCCTCGAAGGACCGCGCC
Source organism: Propioniciclava sp. (assembly GCF_036744435.1). Taxonomy (NCBI): domain Bacteria; kingdom Bacillati; phylum Actinomycetota; class Actinomycetes; order Propionibacteriales; family Propionibacteriaceae; genus Propioniciclava; species Propioniciclava sp. The sequence continues at coordinate 1,503 of NZ_DAIOIA010000063.1, forward strand.
TGCGAGATGTCCTCGCTCCAGCCGTCCAAGTACTCGTAGATGGGCTTGGCCGCCACGATGTCGTCCATGATGACCGGATAGGTCTCCACCCGGACGCCGTTGACGTCATAGGCGACGCACACCGGGATCTTGTCCCAGCCGGTCAAGATGTCGAGCTTGGTCAAGAAGACATCCGTGACCCCGTTGTAGGTGCAGGCCGCCTCGACGACCAGCGGATCGAACCAACCGCACCGGCGCGGGCGCCCCGTGGTCGTCCCGAACTCGCCACCCGCATGGCGCAGGCGGTCACCGTCGGCGTCCAGCAGTTCGGTCGGGAACGGGCCTTCGCCCACGCGGGTGGTGTAGGCCTTGGCGATGCCGACGATGCGGTCCAGCCGCGTCGGGCCGACGCCGGAGCCGGTGCAGGCGCCCGCCGCGATCGGGTTGGAGGAGGTGACGTAGGGGTAGGTGCCGTGGTCGACGTCGAGGTGGTGCGCCTGAGCGCCTTCGAACACGACGAGCTTGCCCTCGTCCAGGGCGTCGTTGAGCTCGCGGGCGACGTCGCGGACCATCGGGCGGACCCGGTCGGCGTAGCTGAGGAGTTCGTCGGCCACCTCGCGGGGGTCGATGGCGAGCTGGTTGTAGATCTTCACCAGGGACTGGTTCTTCGCGGCCAGCGCCGCTTCGACCTTGTCGCGCAGCAGTTCCTCGTCGAGCAGGTCCTGGATCCGGATGCCGACGCGGTTGATCTTGTCGGCGTAGGCCGGGCCGACGCCGCGGCCCGTGGTGCCGATCTTCCGCTTGCCGAGGAACCGTTCGGTGACCTTGTCGAGCACCTTGTGGTAGGGCGCGATGATGTGGGCGTTGGCGGAGATGACCAGCCGGGAGGTGTCGATGCCGCGGGCCTCCAGGGCGTCGATCTCGGAGAACAGCACGCCGAGGTCCACCACCACGCCGTTGCCGATGACCGGGACGCCCGGGTTGAGAATGCCCGAGGGCAGCAGGTGGAGGGCGTACTTCTCGCCGTTGACGACCAGCGTGTGGCCCGCGTTGTTCCCGCCCGAGTACCGGACGGTGTAGTCGACGCGGTCACCGAGTTGGTCGGTGGCCTTGCCCTTTCCCTCGTCGCCCCATTGCGTTCCGATGACCACGATGCCTGGCATGATCGCCTCTCACTGCACAAACGGAAAGCCCGGCGCAAGTGCGATCCGGGCTCTTACACGCAGAGTGTACCGAGATGAGGCGGAACGGAGCCCGGGTCCGCCCTGTGGTCCCCGGGGGCGGCTCAGCGCCGCGGCGTCACAGCACGAGGGGCCGCGATGTCGCCAAGGCGACATAGCCGGACTCGGAGGCCTCCAGAAGGAACAGGACGCAGCGCTCGTACTCGGCCTGTTCGCCGAGGCGGCGGGCGGCGCAGGCGAGCGCCCACAGCGCCCGCAGGAACCCTTGGTTGGGCTCATGTTCCCACGGGATGGGCCCCTTGCCCCGCCAGCCGGCGCGACGCAGCGCGTCCAGGCCGCGGTGGTAGCCGGTGCGCGCGAACGCGTAGGCGGTGATGTCCCCCTGCTGGGTCCTGGCCCGCATCGAGGCCTCGGCCAGGAGGGCCCACACCAGCGAGGAGTCGGGGTGGCGCGCCACGACGTCGAGGAACCGGTCATCGTCGGTGGCGAGCAGATCGGCGAGCGCCGGGTCCGCCGGCAGTTCCGTCCGCCCGACGGGGGCGGCCAGGAGCAGGGTGCGCGCGTCATCGGCCATGCCGGTCAGCCTAAAGCCAAGCGCGGGGGTGACACAGACACAACACGACGAAACGATGTCCGGGAGGTGACCGGCCAGGAGCCGGTGGGAGACTGACCCGGTGACCACGCCCGTTCTCCCACCGGGCTGGGCCCCCGGGGACCCCGCCTATCGCCGCATCACGCTGGCCCTGTTCCTGGCCGGGCTGGCGACCTTCGCCCTGGTGTACTGCACTCAGCCCCTGCTGCCGCTGCTCGCGGACGCGTTCGATATCACCCCCGCGGCCTCGACGCTGTCGTTGTCGGTCACGACGATGGCGATGGGAGTGGCGCTGCTGGTGTTCGGGCCGTTGTCGGACGCGGTCGGGCGGCTGGCGCTCATGCGGATCACACTGCTGATCGCCGCGCTGATCGCGGTCGCTTCCGCGTTCGCACCGTCGTGGTGGCTGCTGCTGACATTGCGGGCCGCCCTCGGCTTCGCGGTGGCCGGGCTGCCCGCGGTGGCCACCGCCTACCTCCGTGAGGAGATCCATCCCGACTGGGCCACCTCCGCCACGGGCCTCTACATCGGCGGCACCGCCATCGGCGGGATGTCGGGACGCCTGATCACCGGCCTGCTCGCCCAGGACTTCGGCTGGCGGGTCGCCCTGGGAGGTATCGGCGTGATGTCGGTGGTGATCGCCATCGGGCTCGGCGTCCTGCTCCCGTCCGCACGCCGCTTCACCCCCACTCCCCTGCGGCATGGCGACCTGCTCGACAACGCGCGCCGGATGGTGTTCGACCGGGGACTGCTGACGCTCTACGCGATCGGGTTCTGCGCGATGGGCGCCTTCGTGGCGGCCTTCAACGGCTTGTCCTTCCGACTGGCCGCTCCCCCGTTCGACCTTGCCGTCGGGACCGCCTCCCTGGTGTTCGTGACCTATCTGATCGGGTCCTTCAGTTCACCGTGGGCGGGGCGGCTGGCGTCCCGGTACGGGTTCCGGCGCGTGGTGCCCGCCGCCCTGACGATCTTCGCCGCCGGGGTGGCGCTCACGCTGGTGCCCGACCTGACGTTCGTGGTGATCGGGGTCGGCGTCATCACCTTCGGGTTCTTCGCCGCGCATGGGACGACCAGCGGCTGGGTGACGGCGCGGGCGGCGAACAAGGGGCGCGGCACCGGCCTGACCGGATCGCTGTACCTGACCTTCTACTACGCGGGCTCATCGGTGTGCGGCGCGGTCGCGGGCACGGCCTGGTCGCTCGGCGGCTGGGCCGCGGTCGCCGGCTTGGCGGGCAGCCTGGTCGCGGTCGCGCTCCTGCTCGCGCTGTCGATGCGTCGCGTCCAGCTGGTGCCCGCACACGACTACGATCAGCCGCCGCCCTGACGCCGCGGGAAGGGTTCAGACCCCGGCCGCTTCCGAGACCCGGTCGAGCAGGACCTCCGCCGCGACCACGTCGACCAGGGTTCGGGCGCTGGCCTCCGCGATGGCGCTGCGCCCCTCGGTGACGGCGCCCGCGATCCTCAGATGGAGCAGCACGGCACGAGGGTCCGGCCTGGGTTCCAGCAGGCCGAGTCGGTTCCGCTCGGTGAGGACCGCCGCCACCACCTCTCCCAGCGCCGCGAAGTGGTCGTTACCCGACGCAGACAGCAACGCGCAATGGAAGGCGACGTCGGCGGCGAGGAACTCCGCCGAGTCACCCAGGGACGCTGCGGCCAGGTCGCGCATGATCTCCGCCTGCCGGGTCAGTTCGGCACCGGAATGCGGTGACGTCCCGGCGGCGAGCCGGGCCGCGATCGGCTCGACGCCTGCGCGCAGCTGCATCAGCTGATCGAGTTCCTCGACGCGGGCCGGACCGGCGATCCGCCAGTGGATCACCTTGGGGTCGGCCACACTCCAGCGGGAGCGAGGCTGGACGACGCAGCCGACCCGGCGCTTGATGGCCACCATGCCCAGTGACTCCAGGATGCGCAGCGCCTCGCGCGCGACGCTACGGGAAACGCCGAACCGGACCTCCACCTCCTCCACGAGGATGATGGCCCCCGGCGCGACATCTTCGGTCGCTATCGAGAGCCCCAACGACTCCAGCACTGGCTGGTAGGCCACGGGTGCGGGCATGGTCACCTCCGTCCTTGGCTGTGATCTTCCGACGTTGGCTGCGAACTGGCAACGAGCGCAGCCCCTCTTGCAAAAGGTTAGACCTTTGTGACAACGTTCGCATCACCGGCAGGTCCCACAAGGAGGCGGGGTTTCCCATGCGCATCGTCATCACCGACTGCGATCACGACGCTTTCGACGAAGAGCGCGCGGTCGTCGCCGCCACCGGCGACGAACTCATCATCGCGAACGCGACCGATCCGGCCTCCCTGATCGCGAACGCCGCAGGAGCTGATGCCCTCGTCGTCCAGTACGCCACCATCACCGCTGAGATCCTGGACGCCCTCCCCCAGGTCCGAGTCGTCTCCCGCTACGGGGTCGGCGTCGATTCGGTCGACATCCCCGCCGCCACGGCCCGCGGGGTCGCCGTGTGTAACGTCCCCGACTACGGCACCGAGGCGGTCTCCGACCACGCCATCGCGCTCGCCCTCAACGCCGCCCGCGAAGTCTCCCGGCTCGACCGTGGCCTGCGCGCAGGGAAGGTCGACTTCCCCGGCGTCCGGCCGATGCACCTCATCGGCGACCGGGTCTTCGGCATCCTCGGGCTCGGGCTCATCGGCAGCGCCACCGCCCGCAAGGCGGCCGGGCTCGGCTACCAGGTGATCTGCCATGACATCGCCGCCGGGGAGGCATCGGAGTTCCGCGGCTACCCCCACGTCAGCCTCGACGAGCTGCTGCGCCGCAGCCAGGTGCTGTCGATCCACACCCCGCTCACCGACCTCACCCGTCACATCATCGACGCCGAGGCGCTGGCCGCGATGCGTCCCGACGCCATCCTCGTCAACACCGCCCGTGGCCCGATCGTCGACACCGCGGCCCTGGGCGAGGCGCTCCGCACCGGTCAGATCCGCGGCGCGGCCCTGGACGTCACCGAAACCGAGCCCCTGCCCGCGGACGACCCGCTGCTCGCCATTCCGCAGCTCACGGTCACCCCCCACATGGCCTGGTACTCCGAGGAGAGCTACGGGGAACTCAAGCGGCGCACCGTCGAGAACGCCGCCGACGTGGCCGCGGGCCGCAGCCCGCGCAACATCGTCAACCCGGAGGTGCTCGGCGCTCCCGGGCGCAACCACGAGCTGACCTCGACGACGGCCCGCTGATGGCCGACCACTCAGGACGCGACGCCAGCGCCGCCGTCCTCCCCAGTGACCAGCCGAGAGTGCAGCGGAGCTCCTAGCCCGCGCACCCTCCTGGAGCCCTTACGTCCGGTACGGGCACATTGCAACGAAGCATGAGGAGATGACCAATGCAAGCCAAGAAGATCGCCGCGGCGCTCGTCGCGGGATTCACCGCGCTGACCCTGTCCGCTTGTGGCAACGGCATTGCCGGAGGGGGTAGTGGTTCCGGCGACGGCGCCAAGACGACCTTCCGCCTGGCCTTCAACCAGACCGAACAGCACCCGCAATTCAAGGCCGCCGAGGAACTCGGCAAGAAGCTGGAAGAGGCCACCGACGGCCGCTACAGCATCGAGGTCTTCGCCAACGAGACCCTCGGTTCGCAGAACGAGGTCGTGCAGAACGTCTCCGACGGCACCGTCGACATGATGTACATCGGCGGCCCCGTCCTGGAGTCCTTCAACCAGGACTTCATCGTCTTCAACCTGCCCTACGTGTTCGACAGCCAGAAGGCGCAGGCCAAGGTCTTCGCCGACGATGCCGTCATGGGTGACCTGAAGGCCTCCATCGAGGACTCCAAGAAGATCACCGTCCTGGGCGCCCTGCACGCCGGCATCCGGAACGTGTACAACGCCAAGCAGCCGATCAAGAGCCCCGCCGACATGGCGAACCTGAAGATCCGCGTCCAGCAGTCCGACTCCCAGGTCGCGATGATCAAGGACATGGGCGGCGTCGCCTCCCCCATGGGCCAGGGCGAGGTCTACACCGCTCTCCAGAGCGGCGTCCTCGACGGTGCCGAGAACAACGAGACGGTGTACAACTCCCTCAAGCACGACGAGGTCGCGAAGTACTACTCCTACACCCGGCACCTGATGATCCCCGACTACCTGATCATGAGCTCCACGGTGCTCGAAGGCATGCCCGAGGCTGACCGCAAGGCCCTGCTCGACCTGATCCCCGCGACGGTCGAGTCCGCCAACACCGGCTTCCTCGAGTTCGCCGCCGAGTCCAAGAAGGCTTCCGAGGCGACCGGCGCCGTCTTCAACGATGACGTCGACACCGCCGCCTTCAAGGCCGCCACGGCCGACCTGGTCAAGTCGTCGATCAACAACCCGGTGCGCCAGGCGCTGTACGACGCCGTCCAGAAGGCCAACGCCGAATCGTAGGCCGACGGTCCCCGCGATGCCGGCCGAGCGCTTCGGCGACCGGCCGGCATCGCTGACCTCCCTCAAAGAAAGGAACCCCATGCTCAACGCCCTTGAAGCGTTCAAGCGCGGGTTGGACGTCTTCCTGCGCTGGTTCTGCATCATCTTGTTCATCGTCTTGGTCCTGCTCGTCACCTGGCAGGTCTTCGTGCGCCAGGTCCTCCCGCTGCCCAACCAGGAGTGGACCGAGGTCCTCGCCCGCATCGTCTTCATCTGGCAGGGCCTCATCGGCGCCGCCTACGTGATCGGCGAAAAGGACGACGTCGCCATCGACTTCCTCGTCAACAAGCTGCCCGGTGGCGGCGTGAAGGCGATGCAGATCCTCGCTCACTCCATCGTCGCGTTCTTCGCCATCTGGGTCATGTGTATCGGTGGCGGACGCCTCGCGGCCGCGACCATGGACGACATCGTCCAGTTGCTGCCCGTCTCCCAGGGCGTGATCTACCTGGCACTGCCGATCGCCGGCGGCCTGATCGCCGTCTACTCGGTGCTCCACATCATCCAAACCATCGTCAAGCCGGCGCCCACCGTCGTGGACCCCAATGAGATGGATCTCTCCGACCTGCAGGAGGAGTCGATCTGATGAACGCTGCACTCATCGTTGGTCTCATCTTGATCCTCGGCATGTTCGTGCTGATGTCCCTGGGCGTCTCCGTCTCGGTGTCCATCGGCCTGCCGTCCGCCGTCGCGCTCGTCGTCCTGATCGGCGCCGACAAGGGCCTCGTCACCGCCGCACAGAAGATCTACGGCGGTATCGACTCCTTCCCGCTGCTCGCCATCCCGTTCTTCGTGCTGGCGGGCACCATCATGAACAAGGGCGGCATCGCCCAACGTCTGATCGATTTGGCCCGCGCGCTCACCGGCAAGATGCCCGGTGCCCTCGCCCAGACCAACATCATCGCCAACACCTTGTTCGGCGCCATCTCCGGTTCCGCCCTCGCCGGCGCCTCCGCGGTCGGCTCGATCATGGCGCCGGCCCAGCGCAAGGAGGGCTACGACATGCGGTTCGCGGCCGCGGCCAACGTCGCGTCCGCCCCCTCCGGCATGCTGATCCCGCCCTCGAACACGACGATCGTCTACGCCCTGGTCTCCCAGGCGTCCGTCGGCGCCCTGTTCCTGGCAGGCTACATCCCCGGCCTGCTGTGGGCGTTCACCTGTGGCGTCATCGTGTGGTGGTACACCCGCAAGAACCCGAAGCTGCGCGGCAACCGCTGGGCGACCCCCAAGGAAGCCCTCATCGCGATCTGGCGTGCGCTGCCCAGCCTGGGCCTGATCATCATCGTCATCGGCGGCATCATCATCGGCTTCTTCACCCCCACCGAGGGTGCGGTCATCGCCGTGCTGTACGCCTTCATCCTGTCGCTGGCCTACCGCAACGTCGGCATGAAGGACGTGCCGAAGATCCTGCTGGACGCCACCCGCACGTCCTCGGTCGTCATCTTCCTGATCGCGCTCAGCTCGATCATGAGCTACGTGATGACCTACTCGCGCATCCCGAAGCTGCTGGGCGAATGGCTGGTGTCGGTGACCGACTCCAAGGTCGTGTTCCTGCTCATCATGATGGTGATGCTGCTGATCATCGGCATCCCGCTGGACGCCACCCCGGCCGTCTTGATCTTCACGCCGATCTTCCTGCCGATCGCCGTCCAGTACTACGACATCCACCCGGTGCACTTCGGCATGATGATGGTCTTCAACATGGGCATCGCGGTGATCTCACCACCGTCAGCACCCGTGCTCTTCGTGGGCGCCAGAGTCGCGGGACAGAAGGTCGAGAACGTCATCAAGCCGCTCATGCCCTTCTTCATCGCCCTCATCGTGATGCTGCTCATCATCCAGGTCGTGCCCGAACTCTCGCTGTGGCTACCACGGCAGGCCGGGCTCATCAGATAAAGGAGATGTTGTGAAGCAATTCGTGATCAAGGGAGCCGAGGACGCGGCCGTCGAAGACGTCGCGACCCCGGAACCCGCCGAAGGCCAGGTACGCCTCCGCGTCCGCTACGTGGGGATTTGCGGCTCGGACCTGCACTACTACTTCAACGGGGCCAACGGCGCCTTCGTGGTGCGGGAGCCGCTGGCTCCCGGCCACGAGCTCTCCGCGGTGGTCGATCTCGACCCGAGCGGCGAGTTCGCGCCCGGCACCCCGGTGACGGTGCATCCGGCCACCTTCGGTCCCGACCTGCCCGGCATGGAGGACCAGCGGCACCTCCGTCCTGGCGGCTCCTATCTGGGCAGCGCGTCCACGTGGCCGCACACCCAGGGAGCACTGGCGGAGACGCTCGTGGTGGGCAAGGACATGATCCGCGTCCTCCCCGAGGGACTCGACCTGAAGCGTGCCGCCCTGGCCGAGCCGCTCGCGGTCGCGCTGCACGCCTGCACCATGGCCGGTGACCTCACCGGCCGCAAGGTGGTCGTCTCGGGCGCCGGGCCGATCGGGCTGTTGGTGGCTTTCGCGGCTCGCGCCCGGGGCGCCGCCTCGGTGGCCGTCTCCGACGTGCTGACCGGTCCGCTGGAGCGCGCGGGCAAGCTCGGGTTCACGGAGTGGTACCGGGCCGGCGAGTCGCCGCTGCCGGCGGCCGAGTTCGAGGTGGCCTTCGAGTGCAGTTCAGCCGCCCCGTCGGTCGCCGCCTGCCTGGCGTCGCTGCGTCCCCGCGGCATCCTCACCCAGGTCGGCATCCTGCCAGCCAGGCCGATCTCGCTGGACCTCAGTTCGCTGGTGTCGAAGGAGATCTCCTGGGTGGGCTGCTTCCGGTTCGACAACGAGATCGACGAGGCCGTGACCCTGCTGGCCGAGCATCCCGAGGCCGACGCCGTCATCACGCATGTGGTGCCGGCCGATGACGCCGTCCGCGCGTTCGACGTCGCCAAGGACTCGCAGAACTCCGGCAAGGTCCTCGTCGAGGTGTGGGGAGCGCAGGACGCGTGAGCACGCCACCTCGCGTCGGGCTGCTCGGCCCCGGACTGATGGGGGCGCCGATGGCGTCCCACATCAGCCGGGCCGGGCACCCCACCACGGTCTGGGCGCGCCGCCGCGAGGCGGCGGCCGCCCTGGCCGGTGACGGCATCACCGTCGCCGACACTCCCGCCGCCCTCGCTGCGGCCAGCGACGTCATCGTCGCGATGCTGCCCGACCTGCCTCACCTCGAGGCGCTCACCGCTGGACCCGACGGTCTGTGGGCGGGCGTTGCGGGCCCGGTCGTGCTGGTGGTGTCCTCGACCGTCTCCCCGGCGGGAGTGCGCGCGTTTGCCGCGCGCGCCGCGCAGGAGACCGACGGCAGGGTGCGCGTCATCGACGCCCCGGTGAGCGGCGGGGAGGCCAAGGCGATCGATGGCACCTTGTCAATCATGGTCGGCGGTCCGGACGCCGATGTGGCGGACGCCTGGGACGTCCTCAGTGCCTGTGGCTCTCCCACTCACCTGGGGCCGCTCGGTGCCGGTGCCGTCGCCAAAGCCTGCAACCAGCTCATCGTCGGAGCCGAGGTCGCCGCCCTGGCGGAGGCCTCCCTGCTGGCCCGGGACGCCGGCATCGACCTGGCGATCCTGTTCGACGTGCTGGATCGCGGCCTCGCCTCCTCGCGGGTCCTGGAGCAGAAGCGGGAAAAGCTGACCTCGGCGGACTACACGGTGTCGGGCCCGGCGAAGTTCATGGCCAAAGACCTGCGGTTCGCCCTCGAGGCGGCGCACGCCTCGGAGACGGCGATGCCGTTGACGGAGTTCCTGCGCGGCCAGTACGAGGGCCTCAACGCTGCGGGCCTGGGCGATCTCGACATCGCCGTCATGCAGCGCTACATCGACGACCATCAGTGACAGGAAGGACAACACCGATGCAGAACCGCTACGCGTGCGCTCCCGAGCACGTTCAGGGGATGGACACCAGCGAACTGCGTGAGCGGTTCCTGATCGAGGACCTGTTCCAGACCGGCGCGGTGACGCTGGTCTACAGCCACCAGGATCGGGTGATCATCGGAGGCGCGGTTCCGGTCGACGTCCCGCTGCCGCTCCCGGTCCCCGCCGAGCTGCGGGCGCAGAGCTTCTGCGACCGGCGTGAGCTCGGGATCGTCAACGTCGGGCAGGACGCCATCGTCACCGTGGACGGCACCGACTACACCATCCAGGCCAAGGGATGCCTGTACGTGGGCCGCGGCGCCGGGGAGATCACGTTCGCCGCTCCGGGCCGGTTCTACCTGTTCTCGGCTCCCGCCCACACCTCGTACCCGACGGTCCTCGTGCAGCCGGGCGAGGGCGACCAGCGCCACCTGGGGGAGGCGGCCACCTCGAACGTGCGGACGCTGAACCGGTACATCCACCCCGACGGGATCGCGTCGGCTCAGATCTCGATGGGCGTCACCGAACTGGCCGAGGGCAGCATGTGGAACACCATGCCGGCCCACACGCACGATCGCCGGATGGAGGCCTACTTGTACTTCCATGTGGCCGACGACGCGCGCGTGGTGCACCTGATGGGGCAGCCCGAGGAGACCCGTCACCTAATCGTCGCCGACGAGCAGGCCGTCATCTCGCCAAGCTGGTCGATCCACTCGGGCGTGGGCACGCGCGCCTACTCGTTCGTGTGGGCGATGGCCGGTGAGAACCAGGATTTCGACGACATGGACCATCGCACCATCACGCAGCTCCGCTGAGCCCTGCCGGCGCCCGTCGCTGACAGTGACGCCCGCGGCGTCCGCCTCTCCCGGTGGACGCCGCGGGCGTTTCGTGTGCGTGGGGGCCGGTCAGGCGTCGGTCTCGGCGATGTGGGCGGCGAGCGCGTAGCGCTGATGCATCAGCCCCGCACCGCCTGCCAGACGCCGGGTGAAGGGTTCCATCAGTCGCCCCACCGTCCCGAAGGTCCGGTAGCCGAGCGTGTGCGTCAGGTCGGTTCCGCCGGGTGCCGGGTTGGCCACGAACTGGTGGTAGGTGAGGTTCTGGCCGCTCCAGGCCGTGTCGAGGAGTTCCCACACCCACGTGAGCCCGGAGCCGTCGGCGTCAGGACGCAGGGCGGCACGCACCCGCATGCTGCGGCGTCCGCCCCGGCTGGACAGGACGATCCCGTCGGCCGTGGTGGGGTCCTGATCCGGGTCGTCGCCCGGTCCGACGAGCGGGAGCACTGCCGGGTCGCCGAGCACGGCGAGGACGTGGTCGGGGGACGCGGCGACGAAGTGGGTCACCGACCGCGCGAAGGCCGGCCGCGGCAGGACGCCGGGCAGCAGGGTCGCCTTGTCGGTGGCGTAGGGCTCGTCGGAGCCTTCCTTCAGAGGTGCTGCGAGGTCCTGGGGCAGGATTCCGTCGGCGTGGACGAGCCGCCGGACGACGCCGGAGGGCTCCTGGAGCAGGAGGAGCAACAGCGCGAACGTGTCCGGGGACTTCCCGGAGGCCGCGACGAGAGGGCGTGCCCGGTCGCTGAGGTCGACCGGGAAGCGGTCGGCGGGCTGGGTGAGCGGATCGGGCAGCAGCGTGGCCGCCTCACCCACGCCGAGCCCGGCCAGGTCGTCCGCCAGGAGGTCGCGGACGCGGGCCCGCGCGGAGGTGAGGCTGACGCCGTGCCGTCCGAGCAGGCGAGCCGCCGCTCCCCCCACCCCGAGCAGGCCCAGGTAGAGGTGGTCGAGGTCGATGGTTGCGGCGCCGACGCGGCCGGCTTCGAGGGCGGCCGCGTTGAGCCAGGCGTGGGTCAGGGTCAGCTTCATCGGGGGCTCCTGGGGGAGAGTCGTTTGGCGTACTTCTTGTGGACGGCCTGGCGGGTGACGCCGAGCGCAGCGGCGATCTCGGTCCAGGTGTGACCGTTGCCGACAGCCGTCTCGACCTGCCGGTATTCGAGCATGTCCGCGACGGTGCGCAGCGAGGCGACCGCCCGTAGCCCGGCGAGCGGGTCGGTCGTGTCGGCGGCGACGTTCGCCAGAGCACTCGGTTCCATGCCAGCAACTTAGGTTGACAGCCCGGCTTGTGTCAACTTGAGTTGACGTCGGCGCGGCGGCACCCCCTCACCGCGCCATCCGGCCCAGGAACCGAGGCCCCGCGCGCCGGAGCCAGGCGTCCCTGATACCCGAGAGGGGTGACGCCCGCTCACGGCGGACGTCACCCCTCTCGGCGACTGAACTCCAGGCCAGCGCCCGGAACTCGATGGGATCAGGCGTGCGTGCCGACCGACCCCAGGTTCTGGCAGGCCTCGACGATGCGGGCCGCCATGTTGCCCTCGGCCTCCTTGCCCCAGGCGCGCGGGTCGTACTTCTTCTTGTTGCCGACCTCGCCGTCGATCTTCAGGACGCCGTCGTAGTTGGCGAGCATCCAGCCGGCCACCGGACGCGTGAACGCGTACTGGGTGTCGGTGTCGACGTTCATCTTGATGACGCCGTAGGAGACGGCCTCGGCGATCTCCTCCGCGGAGGAGCCCGACCCGCCGTGGAAGACCAGGTCGAAGGGACGCTCATGGCCGTACTTCGCGGCGACGGCGTCCTGAATCTCCTTCAGGACGGCGGGGCGCAGCTTGACGGCGCCCGGCTTGTAGACGCCGTGGACGTTGCCGAAGGTGAGCGCCGTGATGTAGCGGCCCTTCTCCCCCAGCCCCAGGGCGGCGGCGGTGGCCAGGCCGTCTTCGATGGTGGAGTACAGCTTCTCGTTGATCTCGTTGGCGACGCCGTCCTCTTCGCCACCGACGACGCCGACCTCGATCTCGAGGATCTGCTTGTTGGCGGACGTCTTGGCCAGCAGTTCCTCGGCGATGGCGAGGTTCTCGGCCAGCGGCACGGCCGAGCCGTCCCACATGTGGGACTGGAACAGGGGGTTCTGGCCGGCCTTGACGCGCTCGGCGGAGACCTCCAGGAGGGGACGGACGTAGGTGTCCAGCTTGTCCTTGGGGCAGTGGTCGGTGTGGATGGCGATGTTGACGGGGTACTTCGCGGCCACGACATGGGCGAACTCCGCCAGCGCCACCGCGCCGGTCACCATGTTCTTGACAGCCTGGCCCGACGCATACTCCGCGCCACCGGTCGACACCTGGATGATGCCGTCACTGCCGGCGTCGGCGAAGCCCTTGAGGGCCGCGTTCAGGGTCTGGGACGAGGTCACGTTGATGGCCGGGTAGGCGAAGCCCTGCGACTTCGCCCGGTCGATCATCTCGGCATAGACCTCTGGCGTTGCGATCGGCATCTTTTCTCCTCACAGAAGACTTCGTGTGCGTCTTCTATTGTGTCGCATCTGGTAGTCCGGCGCAGCACGGGCGGTCGGCTACTCGCCCCGCGAGACGGGACCGCTCAGGAGACGACGAGCCGCAGTTGCCGCTCGACGCTGATGCCGCGATCGATGGGGGCCAGGTCGACGCCCAGACGATTGCCCGACAAGGCGCGAACGGCGTTGTCGACGGCCGCCGGGGTCTGGTCCAGCAACTGCAGCGGGACGGTGCGCCAGGTGCCAGCCTTGGAGACCACCACCAGCGTTGCGCTCGGCCCCATCCCGGCGGGCTTGACCAGGAAAGCGCGGATCGCGGACCAGGGCACCGGTCCTTCCAGGAAGATGCCGTCGCGGCCGAGCCCCAGGGCGAGCCCCTCGTGCAGCGCGTTGACGCTGCGCCGCGCCAGCACCATGCGCACGATGCTCCACACCAGCAGCCCACCCGAGATGCCCAAGCTGATGCCGAGGAACCACCAAAAGCCCGCCCACAGGTTCTCCCGGTTGAACCACCAGATGACCGCCCAGATGAGCACGGAGATCCCCATGGAGATGCTGCGCGCGACGACGCGGCGTCGCTGGATGCGCCACCGGTCCACGGCGGGTGCGGGGTTGACCAGCACCGGGTAGCTCAGCACATCCATGGGCGTGAGCTTACCGGGCGACCTCAGCCGCGATGCTGCACCGACCACTGGTACATCGCGATCGCCGCGGCCGCGCCCGCGTTGAGCGAGCGGGTCGAGCCGTATTGCGTGATCGCGACCAGACCGCTGCACAGGGCGAGCACCTCGTCGGTGAGGCCCGGCCCTTCGGAGCCGAAGACCAAGCAGCACTCGCGCGGCAGGGACGCCGTCTCGAGCGGCAGCGCTCCCGGCAGGTTGTCCACGCCGATCGCGGTGACGCCATGGGCCGCCAGCCAGGCGGCAAAAGCCTCCGCGGTGGGATGGTGGAAGACGTGAAGGTAGCGGTCGGTGACCATCGCTCCCCGGCGGTTCCAGCGTCGGCGCCCCAGGATGTGCACACCGGCCACGTTGAAGGCGTTGGCGGTGCGCACCACCGAGCCGATGTTGAAGTCGTGCTCCCAGTTCTGGATGGCGATGTGCAGCCCGGCGCGATCGGCGTCCAGGTCGGCGACGATCGCCTCCACCGACCAGTAGCGGTAGCGATCCAGCACGTTGCGGCGGTCGCCCTCGGCCAGCAGCGCCGGGTCCAGCCGCGGGTCCTCGGGCCAGGGCAGCGCATGCGGTCCGACGCCGACCGTGGGAGCGGTCGGATCGTGGCGGTCGCCGGGATCGTTCGTGGACGCCTGATCGTTCATCGGCCCTCACCCTAGTCGGGTGGGCTGCCCGCGGGCGCCCCAGGTCGGCGTCCCCACGGCTGGCCCCGGTAGGCTCGAGAACGCACCCTTGCCGTCCACAGAGAGATTCGCATGTCGCAGACCCCGTCCCCCGACACGACGCCGACGCCCGCCCCGGCGAGCCACCTGGACGCCCCGGAGTCGGTCGGCGCCTGGCTGGTGCGACTCCTCAAGGGCATCGCCATCGGCATCGGCTTCATCCTGCCCGGCCTGTCCGGCGGCGTCTTGGCCGTGATCTTCAAGATCTACGACCCGATGATCAAGTTCCTGGCCAACCTCCGCCAGCGGTTCTGGGCCAACGTCCGCTACTTCATCCCCGTCGGCATCGGCGGGGTCATCGGCGTGGTGCTGTTCTCCATCGTGGTGGCGGCGGCGTTCGGCCGGTACGAAGCGGCCTTCGTGACGCTGTTCATCGGCTTTGTGATCGGCACCTTCCCCTCGCTGTGGCGCCAGGCGGGCAAGCAGGGACGCAGCGTCCGGGACTACGTCATCTTGGGGGTGGCGGCTGCGGCGATCTTCGCGATCATGCTCGTGGGCGGCCAGTCCGACCTGACAGTGCAGCCCAACCTGGGCGTCTGGCTGGCCTCAGGCGCCCTGATCGGCCTGGGTGTGATCGTGCCGGGGATGAGCCCCTCGAACTTCC
>NZ_DAIOIA010000064.1:0-16489 GCF_036744435.1 Propioniciclava sp.
GGGATCGCTGGATCGCCGGCCACCGACGCGGCCACCGCGATCGCCTTGTCCTCGCCCGCGACCAGGTACCAGACCTCGCGGCTGCGGCTGAGGGTCTCCACGGTCAAGGAAATCCGTGACGGCGGCCCTAGCGGGGCATCGTTCACGCCGATGACGGAGTGCCCCTGCAACGCGAACGAGGGGTGGTCGGGAAACAGGGAGGCGACGTGCCCATCCACCCCCATGCCTAGCAGGGTGACGTCGAAGACGGTGTCGCCTAGTTCCTTCGCGTAGGCGGCCGCGGAGGCGTCGCTGTCGGCGATCCCGTCGGCGGCGGGCATCGGGTGGGTCATGGAGGCGATCATCGGGAGCTTGCGAGCGAGGATGGCGAGGGTATGGCCGGCGTGACGTGCCGGATCCTCCGTCGGGACGAACCGCTCGTCCCCCCACCAGATCTCGACCCGCGACTGGTCGAGCGCGTAGTCGTCGGCCAGGTCGGCGAACACCTCGTAGATCCGGTTCGCGATGCGTCCCCCCGTCAGGCAGAGCCGGACCGGGCCGTCCTGAGATGCCTGCAACGCGACCAGATGCCGCATCAGCCGCTCGGCTGTGGCATCGGTCAGGTCCGCGCTGGTGGCGTACCGCCAGACCTGCTCCATGTCAGCTCCTGGAGGTGAACTGGGCCAGCGACTCGTCCGCGGCCAACTCGGCCATGGTCGCGGTGAACACGTGATCGGACTCGAGCACTCGCAACTCCTCGGTGATCAAGGCGGCGACCTCGCGCCGACGCAGTGCCACCGCCAACGTGGGGGAGTCGGGCGCGCTGAAGGTGGCCATCTTGCCGTCGGTGCGGGTGACGCTCACCTCGCCCTCATCGGTGGTGAGGCTCACCTGGGTGATGCCCGGGCCCGCGTTCACGTCAAAGGTGACCTCGACGCCCAGGCGTGAGCGCAGCCAGGCCGCCAGCAGCAACCCGGGTGCGTTGTTCGCGTCGGCGTGGACCGCGGCAGACAGCACGGTGCCCCGCGGCCGGTCCAGGGCGGACGCCAGCAGCGCCCGCCAGGGGGTCAAGCGGGTCCAGGTGAGATCGGTGTCCCCGGGAGCCAAGCAGCAGGCTCGCTCGACGAGGGCGGCGACGGGATCCTCCGACCCCATGGCGTCGGTGATCCGGCGCGAGGCCAGAACGCCGATGTCGTCGGTGGAGGGGTGGGCGGGGCCCTCGCCCGGCCACCATGCGATCACTGGGCTGTCGGGCAGCAGCAGTGGCAGCAGCGCCGACGCCTTGTGCTGGGCGACCTCGCCGTGGAACTTGAGCGTGATCACCTCGCCGGGGATGTCTTCCCCGATCTGGATCTCTGCGTCCATCCGGTCGCTGCGTGAGGATCCGTCGGTGGCCAGGATGATGCGCGAGGGATGCTCCCGCCCGGCCTCCAGGCAGGCGTCCATGACCTCGTCGACGTCTTGCGCCGAGGCCATCACGAGCAAAGTGAAGACCATGCCCGATCCGGCACCCAGGTTGTGCCGGATCTCGCTGATCGCGTTCTGGACGCCCGCTGACGTGGTGCCCTTGATGGTGGTGATCATCGTCGTCCTCCTACGGCCGTCGCCAGACGAAGCCGTCACGTTCCAGCATGGTCTTGCCGCTCGGCGGCCCCCACGTGCCCGCCGCATAGCCTTCGGGCTGGGCGTTCTTGTCCGCCCAGTAGTCCAGGATCGGGTCGAGGATCATCCAGCTCAACTCCACCTCGGTGTGCTGCGGGAACAGCGGCGGATCGCCCAGCATGACGTCCAGGATGAGGCGTTCGTAGGCCTCCGGGCTCGACTCGGCGAAGCTCGTGCCGTAGTTGAAGTCCATGGTGACGTCGCGAATCTCCATGGGGGTGGCGGGGACCTTCGCCCCGAACCGCAGCGCGACCCCCTCGTCGGGCTGGATCCGCAGCACCAGCGCGTTGGCGCCCAACTGCTCGGTGTCGCTGAGGTGGAACGGCAAGTGTGGGGCGGGTTGCATCATGAGCGCCACCTCGGTGACCCGCCGAGGCATCCGTTTGGCGGCCCGCAGATAGAACGGGACGCCCGCCCAGCGGCGATTGTCGATGTCCACGCGGAACGCCGCGTACGTCTCCGTCTGGGAGTCGTCGGGGATGCCGTCTTCTTGGAGGTACCCCTTGACGCGTTCACCGCCCGCCCAGCCGGCGGTGTACTGGCCCCGGGCGGTGTGGGACTTGAGGTTGCGGGGGGCACGCGCGGCGGCGAGGAGTTTCTCCTTCTCCGCCCGCAGGTTCCCGGCCTCGAAGGATGTCGGTTCCTCCATCGCCACCAGCGCCAGCAACTGCAGCAGGTGGTTCTGGATGACGTCGCGGGCGGCACCGATGCCGTCGTAGTAGCCTGCGCGGCCGCCGATGCCGATGTCCTCGGCCATCGTGATCTGGACGTGGCTGACGTAGTTGCGATTCCAGATCGACTCGAACAACTGGTTGGCGAACCGAAGGGCCAGGAAGTTCTGGACCGTCTCCTTGCCCAGGTAGTGGTCGATGCGGAACACGTCGTTGGAGTTGAAGACGCTGGAGACGCGTTCCTCCAGCTCACGCGCGCTGGCCAGGTCGTGCCCGAACGGCTTCTCGATGACGACCCGGCTCCAGGGGCGCGTGGACGACTTGTCCACCAGGGCGTGGCGACGGAGCTGCTCGATCACCTGGTCGAAGCCGGCCGGCGGGATGGAGAGGTAGAAGACGTGATTGCCTTCCGTCCCCTGGGCGGCGTCGACCTCGGTGAGGGTGTCACGCAGAGCCTCGAAGCCCGCATCAGAATCGAAGGCGCCCGAGACGAACCGGAGCCCCTCCGCCAGCTGACGAAACACCTCCGCCCGGAACGGGGTCCGTGCGTGGGCCTTCACCGATTCGCTGACGTACTCGGTGAACTGCTCGGTGTCCCAGTCGCGGCGGCCGTATCCGACCAGGGCAAACCCTGGAGGCAACAGCCCCCGGTTGGCGAGGTCGTAAATCGCGGGCAGCAGCTTCTTCTGCGCGAGATCGCCGGTCACCCCGAACATCACCAGGGCACAAGGCCCGGGCACTCGGGGCAACCGGCGATCGGTCGCGTCGCGCAGGGGATTCGTCGCGGAATCGGTCACTCACCGATCCTAGCCACCCCACGCTGGGGCGGGGGTCAGGAGTTCGCGGCCTCCAGGGCGGCCTTGACGGAGTCCTGCAGTTCATGCCAGGAAACGATGAACTTCTCCACGCCCTCGGTCTCGAGGAGGTCGAAGACCTCCGCCAGGTCGACACCCGCCGCGGACACCTGATCGAGCACGGCCTGGGCCGCAACGGCCTTGCCCTCGATGGGGGCGCCGAGCTCGCCGTGGTCGCCGTAGGCCAGCAGGGTCTTCTCGGGCATCGTGTTGACGACGCCCTGGGCGACCAGATCCGAGACGTACAGCGTGTCGGGGTAGGCGGCGTTCTTCGTCCCGGTCGAGGCCCACAGCGGGCGCTGCGGATTGGCGCCCTTCGCTGCCAGCGCCTTGAAGCGGTCGGAGGAGAACACCTGGTTGAAGGCGCCCAGCGCCACCTCGGCGTTGGCGATCGCCGCCTTGCCCTGGAGCGCGGCATCGGCGCCGAGCGCCTCCAGGCGCTTGTCGATCTCGGAGTCGACGCGGCTGATGAAGAACGACGCCACCGAGTGGATGCCCGCCAGGTCGATGCCCGCCGCCGCGGCCTGCTCCAGGCCGGTCAGGTAGGCGTCCATCACCTCGCGGTAGCGCTCCTCGGAGAAGATCAAGGTCACGTTGACCGAGATGCCCGCGGCGATGGTGGCAGTGATGGCCGGGAGGCCCGCCTTGGTCGCCGGGATCTTGATCAGGACATTGGGCCGGCCGACCGTCGAGTACAGCTCGGCCGCCTGGACGATCGTCGCCTCCGTGTCGTTGGCGAGCGTCGGGGCCACCTCGATCGACACGCGCCCGTCGAAGCCGTCGGTGGCCTCGTAGGTGTCGGCGAACAGGTCGCACGCGTCGCGCACGTCCGTCGTCGTGCAGGCGGTGATGGCCTCGTCGACGTCGCTCAGCCCGGTGAGCTGGGCGGCGTAGTCGGCGCCGTGGGTGAGCGCTGCGGCGAAGATGGTCGGGTTCGTCGTGACACCGCTCACGTAGAAGTTATCGATCATCTCGCCCAGGTTGCCGCTGGTCAGCCGGCCGCGGGACAGATCGTCGAGCCAGATCGACACGCCGGCGTCGGCGAGGCCCTTCAGGCGGTCATTCATGCAAGTCTCCTGTTGTCTGGATGGCGTCACGGACGCCTTTGGACCGACTTTACTCAACCGCCGCGCCGTGGCGGCGAGTCGTTGCCAATCCGGGACCTGCCGAGACGGTGTTCCCGGGTGATGGCACGGTAAACTGCCCCGGACGCGGGGGTCACCCGGGCGTCCGGCGTTCGACCTGGAGGTTAGGTATGCACCCAACGCGCACCGAGACGCCGGCAGTGACGGCTCCCGGGCTGAAGGGCACGCTGCTGGCCTACGTCGGCCTCACCAAACCACGGATCATCGAGTTGCTCCTCGTCACCACTTTCCCGGCGATGTTCCTTGCCGCGCACGGGTTCCCCCCGCTGGGCCTGGCCGCGGTGACGTTCGTGGGCGGGTCCCTCTCGGCGGCTTCCGCAAACGTGTTCAACTCGGTGCTCGACGCCGACATCGACGAGCAGATGCGCCGCACACGCCGCCGCCCCATGGTCCGCGAGCAGGTCTCCACCCGTGCCGCCTACGTGTTCGCCATCGTGCTCGGCCTCGGGTCGGTCGTGATGCTCGGCTTCGGCGCCAACTGGCTCTCGGCGGCGCTGTCGGTGGTGGCGATCCTCTACTACGTCTTCATCTACACCGTCTGGCTGAAGCGCCGCACCCCGCTCAACATCGTGTGGGGCGGCGTCGCCGGTTGCTTCCCGCCGCTGATCGGCTGGACGGCGGTCACCGGCTCCGTGGCCTGGCCGCCGCTGATCCTGTTCCTCATCGTGTTCTTCTGGACGCCCCCGCACACGTGGGCGCTGGGCCTGCGCTACCGCGACGACTACGCGGGCGCCGATGTCCCCATGCTGCCGGTCGTCCGGGAAGCCACCCACGTCACCCGCCAGATGCTGGTCTACTCGCTGCTCACCGTCGCGACGAGCCTGGCGCTGTGGCCGGTCGCCGGGACGGGCTGGCTCTACCCGGCCGTGGCAGGCGCCAGCGGCATCGTGCTGATCTGGGAAGCCGTCGCCTTGATGCGGCGCGCCGACGCCGGCCTCACCGAGGCAAAGCTGGCACCCATGAGGCTGTTCCACTGGTCCAACAGCTACCTGGCCATCGTCTTCATCGCCGCAGCCGTCGACGCCCTGCTGTTCTGATCGGGGTCGCCGTCACCGCGACGACGGCTGCAGCAGAGAGCGACGCAGCAACTGCGGGTCACCCAAGCGGTGCCGCAGCAGCTTCTCCAGGCCGCTGATCGGGTAGAGGTTCTGCGGCGCCCGGGGGTCTTTGAACGGCTCGCTGGCGTAGCGCGGCAGGACTGCCTGCGACAGCGACGCCATCGCCGAGGCCTCCCGCGGAGAAAGATCCGGGGAACACTCGACCCGCACCACACCGGCCCAGGGCGAGCCGCCCGAGCCGGGAAGCCGGAGGTACCAGGAGAAGCGCTCCCACGTCGTCTCCAGCCGGAACACCGGGGTGCGCTCGCCCGCGCCGAGGCGACCGACGACGCCATGCAGGTCGGCGGGCAGGTACGTCGACTGATGGGACTTGATCACACCGATCGCCCGGGGCACCTTCGTGCGCCCGCCTAGGGGCCCGTCGATGACGAGCAGGTCGTCCGGGTCCCCGCCGGACGCGGCCCGAGCCTCCGCGGCGCAGACAATCTCGAGTTCGGCGAGGCGCTGCTGCAGGGCCAGCGACAACACGTCGAAGACCTGCTTGGCCGGGTCGGGCCGGGCATGGACCATCGTCCACGTACCGAGCCGAGTCGTGATGTCGTCGGCTTCCTCGGCCGTCGTGAGGACAGCCCGCCGCACGTCCGCGAGAACGACGGTGGCAGCCTCCGCGGTGGAGCGCACCACACCTGCCGCGTACGACGCGCACAGGCCCGGCGACGCCTCCACCTCCGTGCCGGACGTCATCCACAGCCGAGCCTCGACGCGACGGACGCCGTCGACGAACAACACCGTCGGCGGGCCGGTCACTCCCGAGGGGGGAAGGGGACGCCACGAGGCCGGGGGGATCTCGACGCCCGGATCGAGCCGCTGCACCGACTCGGGCAGGTCCTCCACCTCCTGCAGGCTGGAGCCGTAGCCGGGAGCCCATCCGTCGACACTGAAGTGCATCAGCCCTCCCGCACCACGGTGGACGTCCGGGAGGAGCGGGCCACGGTGAACCGGGTCGGGATCCGTTCGGCGAGCCCTTGCACATGCGTGACGACGCCGACGAGGCGATCTCCCTGCGCCAGCCGCTCGAGCGTCGCGGCGACCACCTCCAGGCTGTCCGGATCGAGCGAGCCGAAGCCCTCGTCCAGGAAGATCGAGTCGAGCCTGGCCGCGGTGGACGACATGGTGGACAACTCCGCCGACAACGCCAAGGCCAGCGCAAGGCTCGCCTGGAACGTCTCCCCACCCGAAAGCGTGCGCACCGAACGCCGCGCCTCGGCGTCGGCGTGGTCGATGACGTGGAACTCGCCCTTCTCGTGGGCGAGCGTGAACTGGCCGCCGGAGAGCTCCAGGAGTGAGGCCGAGGCGGCCTCGACGAGCACATCCAAGGCGGCACCCGCGAGCCAGCGCTGGAACTTCTTCGCGTTGAGGTGTTCGGCCAGCAGGCCAGCGACCTGACGACGCTCCTGGGCCTCGTCGCGCTCGCGGCGCAAGGCGGCGACGCGTTCCAGATCGGCGTTGATGCGCTCCAGCAGATCGGCGGCTCGGGTGGCGGCCGCGGTGAGCGCGGCGGGGACCTGTGCGGACGAGTCCGCCGCCACGCCGCCGGTGCGGGCTTCATCGACCAAGGCCTGCGCCGCGACACCGACCTTGAGGTCGGCACGCTCAGCGCGTGCGCGCGCGTCGGCCGCGGCCTCGCCCGCCGTTACCGTGGCCTCGCCCGCCCACGCGACGAGCGCGGACCAGGACGCGGGCAGATCCGACGTATCGACTGCGGGGGCGCCCCAGGCGACGAGCGGCTCGCGAGTCTCGCGCAGCAGCCGGTCGGCCGCCGCGAGCTCGTCGTGCAGCAGGCGCTCTCGCTGAAGCGCCCGCTCCCGGGCCGCAGCGGACTCTTGGGAGACCACATAGGCGGCCTTCTCCGCCTGCTCCGCCACGTCGAGCCGTTCCAACGCCTCGGCCACCTCGTGCGCACTCGGGGCGCTCTGGAGGGCGTCGTGGAGCCGGGTCATGCGGCGTCGAGTCTCGGCGAGGGCGGCAGCGGCTGTTACGGCGGCTGCCTCGGCGGCTCGGGCATTCTCGGCGCTCGTGGCTCGGGTCCTGGTCGCGTCCGCGAACGCTTCCTGGGCCTCCTCAGCCGCCGACTGCGCGGCGCGGCGGGCGTCCCGGGCCTGGGGGAGCGCCGCCTGGTCGAGGTCGGCCAGGGCGCCGGTGGCCCAGGCGAGCAATGCGTCCCAGGCGCCCTGCAGCGAAGCGGGCCCGGTTACCGGGGCGCCGTAGGCCAGCAGACCGGAGCGTGCCTGGCCGAGGGCGGCCTCGGCGTCGTGCCGCTCGGCCTCCACCGCGGCGGCCCGCTCGCGGGCGGAGTCGAGGACGGCGCGCGCACCACGCCGCGTCGCCTCGGCGTCGGTGACCGCCCTGCGTGCCCTCTCGATCGCGGTCAGCCGCGCCGCCGCCTCGTCACGCAGGAGGGCCGCGTCGGCGTCGTCGGTCAGCAGCGACGTCCGCTGTTCCCGGGCTTCGGCGAGCGAGCGCGCCTGGCCGGACACGTCGGCGTCGGCCCGGCCCACGGCGATGCGGGCGTTCTGGGCTGCGAGCTCGGCCCGCTGGACCTCCTTCTCGGCCAGGTCGGACGCGGCAGCGTCCAAGGGCGCGGGCAGCGTGGCGACGGGAGCCGTGCACACCGGGCAGGCGTGACCGACCTGCAAACCCGCCCGCAAGCCGGCCGCCGTGGCGACGTCGCGCATCTGTGCGGCACGGCGGTGCGCGCTCTCCACCTCGGCTTCGCAGGCGTCGACCTGACGATGCGCCGCCTCCAGTGCCTGGGCTGCGGTGACTCCCCGGAGGCTCAACTCCGCGATCTTCACGTCGAGGGTCAGCGCCGACTCGTAGCGGTTCAGGTCGGCCGTCCAGGTGACCGGATCGCCCGCCTCGTGCGCGAGGTGCCGGGCGGCATCCTCTGCTCGCTCCGCCGAGGCGAGCGCGGTGGCGGCCTCGTCCTGCGCGCGAGTGGCACCGTCGAGGCGCTCGGCGAGGTCGGTGAGCCCCACGGGAGGTACGAGCGCCGCGATCGCCTGACGGCGAGTGAGCAGCGTGTCCTCAGCGGCCTCCGCCGCATCGATGTCGCCGCGGGCCGCCGTCTGAACGGCGAACGCGTCGGCCCAGGCCACCTCGGCACGCGCCTTGGCCTGTGCGGCCTCGGTGTCGCGGAGCCCGGCAGTTTGGGATTCGGCCTCCACGGAGGGCAGGGCGGCGCTCAGCTCGGCCGCCTCGGCCCACTGGTCGCGCTGCCGCTCCAGGGGGGTCCGCTCGCCCGCGTCCATCAGGTGGCCACGGGCCCGGTCGTAGTCCGCCTCGCGCCGACGGGCTGTGGCCTGGCTCGCCTCGACCTCAGCGCGGATCGCGTCGGCTCGCTGGGCCAGGTCGGTGATGCCGGCGGGGATCCGCACGGCGAGCAGCCGTTCGACGGTGTCCTGCGCCTGCGTGGCGGCCGCGGCCGTCTCGTGGGCCTCGGCCCGAGCGCGGTCGAGTGCGGTGATCAGGGTGTCGGTGCGCTCGCGCAGCAGCCGGAGCTCCTCGACGCGGGAGGCCGCCGCCTGCGCGGCTTCCGGGGTGGCCGCCCCCAGGTCGCCGAGACGGGCCTCCAGCCGAGCCACCGCCGTGTCGGCCGTGCTGCGCCGCGCGCTCGCGGCGCGCATCACGATGTCGTACTGGTGAGCGCCCAGGAGCTTGAGCAGGATGTCTTGCCGATCGCCGACGGTGGCGTTCAGGAACTCGGCGAACCGGCCTTGCGGAAGGACGACCGCCTTGGTGAAGTCGTCGAAGGACAACCCCAGCAGCGTCTCCACGGCGGGCGTCACGTCACGCACCTCGGAGGCGAGGACATCGGTCGTCTTGGTCGTGGCGGTGGCCTGGCTCGGATCGTCGAAGCGTTCCAGGACGGCGGACTTCTGCTGGATGCTCTGCCCGCTGCGGCGGACCTCGCGGGCGACCTGATAGCGCTGCTCACCGACGTCGAACACCAGCCTGACGGTGGCCCGCGTGGTCGTCGGGGCCAACGCGTACTGAACGGAGTTGGATCGCCCCCAGCGCGGCGCCGACCCGTAGAGGGCGAACACCATCGCGTCGATCACGGTCGACTTTCCTGAGCCGGTCGGGCCGATGAGAGCGAAGTAGTCCGTGCCCTCGAAGTCGACGGTCGTGGGCGCCCGGAACGAGGCGAATCCCTCCATCTCCAGACGGACGGGGCGCATCAGCTGACTCCTGTCGTTTCGTCGAGCAGTTCGGAGAACAGCGCGGTCAGCCGTGGATCCTGCAGGCCGGCTTCGTCGCAGTAAGCGGCGAACAGGTCGCGGGGCGACCGGGTGGTGTGCTGGACGCCGCGATGGGTCCGGGTCTGGGCGAAGTCGGGGTGGATGCGGATCTCCAGCGCCTGAGGCAGCGCCTCCAGCACCTCGTCGCGCAGCCCGGCCCGGACCGGCTCCTGCACGACGACGCGCAGGTAGTCGTCGCCGAAGTCGGCCCTCGCAGCGATCAACTCCGCGACGGTGCCGGTGACGGTCCGCAGACGTTTGCCGGTCGTGAGCGGGATGTCGGTGATCGTGGCGGGCGTCCGGGGCGAGGCCTCGACCAGGCACACCACCGGTGTGTTCTCCTGCTCGCCGAAGTCGACGGCCACCGGGGCCCCGGAGTAGACGACCGGGACGGGAGCCGGGATCTGTTGACGGCGGTGCAGGTGCCCGAGCGCGACGTAGTGCGCGGTGATCGGGAAGGCCTGTGCCGAGACGTGGTATTCGAAGATCGACTGAGCCTCGCGCTCGCCGCCGCCCATCACACCGCCGGTGCACGTCAGGTGCGCCATGACGATGTTGACCGTGTCGGGGGTGAACGACCGCGCCAGCGTCGCGAGGATCTCGCGGACGGACCGCTCGTAATGGCCCGCGTTCTCCGAGGGAGTACCGGTGACGATCTCCTCGGTGCCGAGGATCCGCCGCCGCGAGACGAACGGCACCAGCGCCACCACCGCCTCCTCCCCGGTCGCCCGGGCAGTGAAGCGGTGGACGCCGCCCTCCTCGGCGGTCCGGACCATGCCGCTGTAGTCGATGCCGGCCACCGCCATGAGCTGCCGCAGCGCCTCGAACGTGCGGGCATGGTCGTGGTTGCCCGCGATGACGATCACCTCGATGCCAGCCTGGGCCAGCGCCAGCAGGGCCCCGTTGACGAGCCGCTGGGCCTCGGCGCTCGGGGCGGCCGAGTCATAGAGGTCCCCGGCGATCAGGACGGCGTCCACGTTCTCGCGCAGGGCGATGTCGACGATCTCGCGCAGCACCGCACGCTGCTCCTCGAGCCTGCTGCGGCCCTTCAGGGTCTTGCCGACGTGCCAGTCGGCCGTGTGGAGGAACTTCACGACGCTCCTTCTCAGAACGGTGCCGGGTCGGCGTCGCGGGCCATGCGGGCCATGATGCCCAGGGGTGCGTCGGTGTCCGGCGCGGTCTCCGATGCACGTGTGGCCCAGGCGGGGAACGGGAACTCGACCGCCAACGGGACGGGCAACTCCGGCTGGGAGACGAACATGGCCCCCGGTTTGGCCAACGTCGCCCGCTGCCGTTGGGAGGTGGGCAGGAAGCCGTATTCGGGGCGCCCCGCCTCGGCGGGATCAAGCCGACCGACGATGCGGATCGACGAGTTCGACACGATGCGGCGTTCCACTTCGGAGGCCGTCTGCTGGGCGCCGATGAGGATGATCCCCAGCGAGCGGCCGCGTTCGGCGACGTCGAGCAGCACCTCCTTGATGGGGGAGTTGCCTTCCCGTGGGGCGTGCTTGTTCAACTCGTCGAGCATGGTGAAGAGCAGACCGCCCGCCCCCGCCTTCTCCTTCGCCTCGGTCTCGGCCCGCAGGACGACGCCCACCACGAACCGCTGCGCCCGATCCGGGAGGTTGTGCAGATCGACGACGGTGACCTGCCGGTCGGTCGCGATGCGGCGCCTGCCGCTGGCGGCGGGGAGATCCCCGCGGATGAGCGGGCCGAGTGCTTTGAGCGAGGACCGCAGCCGGCGCAGGAACGCGTTGATGGATCCGCCCGTGGTGGCCGCGCCCGCCCAATCCGCTTTCGTGTCGTCGTCTTGGAGGCGGGCGGCGATGAACTCCACCAGGTCGGCATAGGTGCGGATCTGGCTGCCGCCGATCGAGACCGCGCCGTCCGTGCCGGCGGCGATCGCCTCCCGCCGCAACTGCGCGGCCACCTGGTGCACCACGAGCGTGTACTGGTTCCGGTCGTCCTCGGCGTCGGCGAACACGTAGGGGAGCAACTCCTGGCGGCAGAACTCCTCCAGCGTCCACCAGAACGCGTCGACGCCACTGGTGCGGCCCGTCACCTGGGGACGCCCGGTGAGATCCCCCGGCGTGGGGGGCGCGAAGAACCGCACCGAGCCGAACGGGGTGGCGGGCAGTCCCAGGCGGGCGTACTGGGAGCGCTGGTCGTCGGTGAGCTTCAGGTTGGGGCGGTCGAGGAACATCAGATCCTCGCCCTTGACCGCGAAGATCAGCGCCTTCGCCGCGAGGGAGCGGTCGCCCAGGACGCCGGAGGCGAAGATCGAGTGCAGCAGGAACAAGGCGAAGCTCGTCTTGGTGGCCACTCCGGAGATGCCCGAGATGGACACGTGGGCGCCGCGCGTGCCGTCGAGAAACTCCAGGTTGATGTAGACCGGTTCGCCGTCTCGCCCGAGCCCGACCACCACCTTGTCCGACATCGAGTCGAAGTAGAGGGCTCGATCCCGGACGCTGCCGGTGGCGCGTTCGGCCGTGGTCCCGGGAAGCGGGGGGACGTACACCTCGGGGTCGACCCTCGTGGTGGTGATCTCCGCGATCTCCTGTGTGTTGGCCGGCAGGACGCCGTCGGCGATGAGGAAGGCGTCGGACCCGAAGCTGGCGCCCTCATGCCGGGCGACGACCTGGGTGACGACGCCCGACGTACGGACGGAGCCCACTCCGGGAACGTCACGCTGGGTCGTGACGACGTCGTCCAATTGCAGGTAGGCGCCCGGCCCGACCGCAACGCTGAACCGCAGCGGTGTGGAGTCGCTGGTGCCGGCGACGAGGCCGACGGGGTCTGGCTGCTGTGTCATGAGGCCTCTCGGTGACGTGCGTCGATGCTCGTGGTCACCGTAGCGCCGCCGACCGACGGTTTCGGGGTAGTCGCCGAACTCTGAGTCCCGCTGTCAGTTCTGCGGGCGAACCGCGGCCCCCGGGACACCCGGCCGCGTCAGTAGGAACAGGTGGGACAGCGCGGCCGCGAACAAGGTGGTGCCGACCATGTGCGCGAACACCATCCACATCGGCAGATGGGTGAAGTACTGCACGTAACCGATCAGTCCCTGCAGGAGGATGACCGCCAGTAAACCCAGCCACAGACGTCGCGCACGGGGCTCGGCCCACGCCCAGAACAGCCCCAGCGCCACGGCGGCGACGATGGCCCACACGGCCCACGCGTGCAGTTTGGCCGTCAGGTCGGGGGAGAGGCCGTTGCGCTGCGCGGCCCCGTCGCCCGCGTGCGGCCCCGCGCCGGTGACCACGACGCCCAACGCGATGATGAGGACCCCGAGGGCGAACACGACGGTGGTGAGCAGATGGAGCCGAGGTGGAACGCGCACCGGGGAGAGGTCGAAGGCCAGGTGCACCAGTTGCACGCAGATACCGATCAAGGCGACGGAGGCGACCATGTGCAGGCCGACCACCCAGGGGTTGAGCTGGACGAGCACCGACACGCCGCCGATGACCGCCTGGGCGATGATGCCCAGCCCGACGCAGAACGCGAGCGTGGGCAACTGCCGCGGCGCGGTCCCGGCCCGGTAGGCGCGCCGGGCGGCGAGGAACATGCCCAGAGCAATGGCCGCCAGGGCGAAGGTCAGCAGCCGGTTGCCGAACTCGATGAGCCCGTGCATGCCGTCCTCGGGCAGCGGCACGTAGGACCCGGGCTGGCACTGCGGCCAGGTGGCGCAGCCGAGCCCGGACTTGGTGAGGCGCACCAGCGCGCCCGTCCACACGATCACCATGTTGGCGACGAGGGAGGCGACGGCCCACCGCCGCAGGGACACCGTGGATGGTGAGCGGAGCGGGGTCGTCGAGGTCAGCTGGTCCATCGGAACGCCTTTCGAGCCACGAACAGGGCGACGGCCGACCAGGCCGCCAGGATCATCACGAGGAAGGGCGTGAACGCGCCCACGGCCGCCCCACGCAGGGTTTCCCCTAGCGCGCCGGACGGTAGGAGCAGCAGGGGGACGCGGACGGCGTCGGGATAGCTGTCCACGGGCAGCACCAAGGCGCCTCCGGCGGCCACGAGCAGGTAGATCAGGTTGGCGATGGCCAGGGTCGCCTCGGCGCGAAGCCGACCGGCCAGCGCCAGGGCGAAGCCCGCGAAGCAGACCAGCGCGAAAGCGGCGGCCAAGACCGCCAGGGCGGCCTGGCCGGGGTCGAACACGGGCCGCCAGCCCAACGCGAACGCGACCGTCGCGATGATCGCCACCTGCCCCCAAGCGATCGCCGCGGTGGCCAGCGCCTTCCCGGCCACCAGGTCGGCGCGGGTGAGCGGGGTCGCCGCCAGCCGCTCCAGCACGCCGTTGCGACGCTCGAACCCTGTGTTGATCGCCAGCGACGTGAAGGAGGTCGACCACAGGGCGAGCGCGATCACCGAGGCGGGAAAGACCTGGCGTCCCATCCCGAAGCCGTCGCCGGTGACCATGCCGGCCACGAGCAGGCCGATCGGGATCACGAGCGCCAAGAGCAACTGCTCTCCGTTGCGCAGCAGCAGCGAGGCTTCCAGGATGGCATGCCGCAGCACGCGATCGCCGCGGGGGGCGACTCCGGGTCGCGGGGACAGATCGAGACTCACGGCGCCTCCGTCGTGTAGGCCAAGAAGACGTCCTCCAAGGACGCCTCGGCGGTGAGATCGGGCACCGTGCCGTCGATGACGACCCGTCCGCCGTCCATGATCCAGACGTGGTCGGCGAGGTCGGCGGCCTCGTCCATGGCGTGGGTGGTGAGCACCACGGCGACTCCGGCCTGGGCAAGCTCCCGGATGAGCGCCCAGGTGCGGCGGCGGGCGTGTGGGTCCATGCCGGCGGTGGGTTCGTCCAGCAGCACCAGGTCGGGGCGTCCTACCAGCGCGCCGGCCAGATTCACAGCCTGCTGCTGGCCGCCGGACAGGCGTCGGTAGGGAGTCTTCGCGCTGAGATCGATGCCGATCCGCTCGGCAAGCGCGTCGACCGACTGCGGGTGGGCGTACAAGGAGGCGAGGTAGCGCAGCAGCTCACGGGGGCGGACCCCCGACCAGGCTCCCGTGGCCTGCGGCATCAATCCGATGCGCGCGAGGGCATCCGGGTGGCCCGCGGGCAGCCCCAGCGTCGTCGCGGTGCCCGCCGTCGCCGCGACGAGACCGGTGAGCACGCGGATCGCGGTGGTCTTGCCGGCGCCGTTGGGTCCCAGCAGGGCGGTCACGGCACCCGCATGGGCCTCGAACGACAGGCCCCGGAGCACCGGGGTGTCGCCGAAGGTCACCTCGAGGTCGGAACAGGCCAATGCGGGCGTGGACGGCACCCGGTCAGCCTAGCGTCGCCGAGTCAGGAGGGGCTGCGCACCTGACGGGGCGCACCCGCGCCATGGCGATGAGGCGCACCGGCGCCAGAGCGGGGGTAAGTTTGCGTCTGGCGCGTATTTTGCAAGAATGGTGTTGTCAAAACTGAGGGGAGGTACGCGCATGTCCAGCCATGAGACCCTGCCTGCACACGACGCCGATTCCGACGAGGCCACCACCCGTGATCGGGTGGCCCGTTCCATTCTGGAACAGGGCCCCTCGACGGCCGCCGAACTCGCCGAACGGCTCGCCTTGACGCCCGCCGCCGTCCGCCGCCACCTGGCCGCCCTGATCGACTCCGGGCACCTGGAGGCGCGCGATCAACGGGTCTACGGGCAGCGCGGACGCGGTCGTCCGGCGAAGGTATTCTGCCTGACCGACGCAGGCCGCAGCGACTTCTACCAGGCGTATGATCGGCTGGCCATCTCCGCCTTGGAGTTCCTCCGGGCCGAGGGTGGCGAGCAGGCCGTCACCGCCTTCGCCGACCAGGTGATGGAGGAGGTCCGCCGACGATTCACCGCCGAGGGGGCCGACTACGCCAGTCCCGCCGACGCCCTGGCCGAGGTGCTCAACGAGCAGGGGTACGTCGCGACGCTCAAGCCCGTCGCGTCCGGTACCCAGCTGTGCCAGTACCACTGCCCGGTCGCGCATGTGGCGCGGGCGTTCCCCGAACTCTGCGCAGCAGAGACCCGCGTTTTTTCTGAACTACTGGGGAGCCACGTGCAACGGCTCGCCACGATCGCCCACGGTGACGGGGTGTGCACGACGCACATTCCGCACCCTGTTGAGAGGACCAGTTGATGACCCAGACCCAGGCGCCCGGCCTCGGCGCAACCCAGGACGAGCACCTCGAGGCGCTCGGTAACTACCGCTTCGGCTGGCACGACAAGGACGCCGCGGGTGCGGCGGCGCGACGTGGCCTCAACGAGGATGTCGTGAAGGACATCTCCGGCCGCAAGGACGAACCCGAGTGGATGCTGCAGCGCCGCCTGCGCGGGCTGAAGCTCTTCGATCGCAAGCCGATGCCCACGTGGGGTGCGGACTTGTCGGGCATCGACTTCGACAACATCAAGTACTTCGTGCGCTCCACCGAGAAGCAGGCGACGTCGTGGGAGGACCTGCCCGAGGACATCAAGAACACCTACGACCGGCTCGGCATCCCCGAGGCTGAGAAGGCCCGCCTGGTGGCGGGCGTCGCGGCGCAGTACGAGTCGGAGGTCGTCTACCACAAGATCAACGAGGAACTGGAGCGCCAAGGCGTCATCTTCCTCGACACCGACACCGCGCTGAAGGAGCACCCGGAGATCTTCGAGGAGTACTTCGGCAGTGTGATCCCGGCCGGGGACAACAAGTTCGCCGCGTTGAACACCGCCGTGTGGTCGGGCGGCTCGTTCGTCTACGTCCCCAAGGGCGTCCACGTCTCCATCCCGCTGCAGGCCTACTTCCGGATCAACACCGAGAACATGGGCCAGTTCGAGCGGACGCTGATCATCGCCGACGAGG